>JANYHP010000053.1 GCA_025359005.1 Hyphomicrobiaceae bacterium
CGGGGCTGGCCTTCGTCGGCGGCAATGTCGCCTATGCGTCGAGCCAAGTCTTCATTCTGGTGTCGCTGGTTGTCTTGATTGCGGTGCGTATGACGTATGCGTCGTCGGTGATGCCGCTGTTCTATGCCGGCACGTTTCCGATGACGATAGCAGTCATTGGCCAGCTCATGATGCTCAATCATCCCTTCTACTACGCAATGGCCTCGATGGCAGCCGGGCTACATGTCTACTTCATCATCATGCCCACCGGCTCAACACGACAGCGCTGTCCATGCTCGAATTCCGCGCCGAGAAGGACGCGCTGATCGCGGAACTGGAGGAAGAGAAATCGATCTCTGACAGTGCGCGTGCGCAGGCCGAGGCTGCCAATATCGCCAAGTCGCGATTTCTGGCGACAATGAGTCATGAACTCCGCACGCCGCTTAACGCGATCATCGGGTTTTCCGAGGTCATGGAGACTGAGTTATTCGGTCCGCACGCTAACCCAACTTACAAGGACTATTCTGCAAATATTCACGAGAGTGGAAGTCATCTGCTCCATCTGATCAACGAGATCCTCGACTTGTCGCGGATCGAGGCCGGCAAGTACGAACTCACCGAAGAAGAGATCGATCTCGGAGAGATCGTGGCGGACTGCTGGCGCCTCATGAAGCTGCGCGCCGAAGGTAAGGCGCAGACGATGGCTTTTGATATCCATCCCCAGGCGCCGCAGGTAATGGCCGATGCGCGCGCAACGCGGCAGATCTGCCTCAACCTGATGTCGAATGCCCTCAAGTTCACGCCGCGCGGCGGCCACGTCATCGTGTCGGTGCAACCGGCGCCGGACGGCGGCCAAGTGCTTGCCGTCAAGGACAACGGTCCCGGCATTCCGCCCTCTGAGATACACAAGGTTATGCAGCCTTTCGGGCAGGGCTCGCTGGCGCAGGCGTCTGCTGAGGGAGGGACCGGGCTGGGCCTACCCATCGTCAAAGGGCTGATCGAATTGCATGGCGGCAGCTTTGTGCTGAAGTCTGAACTCAGGCGGGGAACCTCGGCCGAGGTTCGCTTTCCGGCCAGCCGGGTCTGCCGGGTCGCGGCCGCCCCGGTCGTGGCGAAGTCGGGGTTCCGCGAGCGCCGCAAAGCACGCGCGCTCGCAGTCGAGGGCCTGCAGCGGCGCAGCACCGACGCGGCGTAGGGCATAGGCGCTCCCGGCCGCCAGGGAGTGGGCGAATGACCTATCGCCGGGGCTCGCAGCAATTTGAGTTGCCGTCTGCCTCGTTTCGGGCGCAGTTGAGGGCGATGGATGACTCGGCCCGCCCGGGGTCGTTCGCACCTCCGCGGGGGCACGTGATGGCTGCCTTTCTCGTGTTTGTCATGGCACTGCTGGCCATTGGCCTCGCCGTGGCTACCGCCGACCCGACAACGCTGGCCGTTATCCCTGCCGATCAGATCAGGGCCGCCGTTGGTCTACTGATTGTGGCCTTCACTTTTGCAGTTCTGATGCAGGGGCGCGCGCAGGGCATACTGCGGGCCTTTCGCGACCTGTGCGTCTGGGTGCTGCTCGCGTCGGCGTTCGTGACCGGCTACAACTACCGTGACGATCTGTTGGCGCTGGGCAGCCGTGTCGCCGCCGAGATCGCGCCGCCGGGATCGCTTGCCCGGGCCGACACGCAAACCGACGGCGAAAAGGCCGTGCGCATCCGGCGGCGACCGGATGGGCACTTCATTGCACGCACTGAACTCAATGGTTTCACCTTGGCGATGCTGGTGGATACCGGCGCATCCACCGTGGTCCTCAAACCTGCGGACGCGCTGAAGATCGGCATCGACGTCGACAAACTTCGCTACAGCGTGCCGGTCCAAACCGCGAACGGCACCACCTACGCGGCCCCTGTGCGCCTCAAGCGGGTTGCTGTTGGTGCCATTTTGTTCACCGAGATCGATGCACTCATCGCCAAGCCCGGCGCGTTGCGCGACAGCCTGCTGGGTATGAGTTTCTTAAACCGATTGCGCTCTTATGAATTCTCCGGGGACTTCCTGACCCTCAGGATCTGAGGCTGCCTGCGCCGTCTCGAAGGATTCGGGCCGGTTCGGACGTCGCGGAGCAGTCGTCGAGGAGTAGTCATGGCGTTGTCGTCGAGCGGCCGCAAACTGGTGGTCGAGGTCGTTGGGTGTGTCGCCGTGCTCGTCGTGGGCGCCGTGGCCCTGACACATGGTCGTGACACGCGCCAACTGCTGGCCCAAGTCGCTGGCGTTCGCGACAAGACCGGTGCTGCGACCAAGGCGAGCGAAAATGCTGACGGCGGTATTATGGTTTCGTCAGGCCGTCGCCGGGTCGAACTGAGCGCCGGCGGCAACAATCACTACTTCGCCGAGGCAGAACTTAATGGCCGTCCCGTCACGGTCATGGTCGACACCGGCGCCAGCATGGTGGCGCTGACCTATGACGATGCCCGCCGCGCCGGCATCTATCCGCGCGACAGTGACTTTACCGGCCGGTCGTCCACCGCCAACGGCATCGCCCGTTTCGCCCCGGTTGATATCGATCGCGTCTCCATCGGAGGCATCGAGGTGCGTAATGTGCGCGCCGCCGTCATGGAGGACGGCAAGCTGGAGACCAGTCTGCTCGGCATGAGCTACCTCTCCAAGGTCGGCAGCGTGGCCATGAAGTCGGGCCGGCTGGTGCTGGAAGAGTAGTGTGCACCGCCAAGGTGACGCACCAAACTTTGCCCTTGGCGCATTGTCGCCGCACGATGTAGCTACGGCCTCACCGCCAATCACGCACATTTCCCTATAGCACGACAGAGACACCCATGCTGCAAAAACCCCGTGCCGACCTCAAACCCAACACGCTCGATTTCGAGCGCCTGCCGCTCGTCAAACCCACCGGCTTCCGCGAATACGACGCACGCTGGTTGTTCCCCGAGGAAATCAACCTGATGGGGTTGAACGCCATCGGCCTCGGAATGGCGGTCCTGTTCGACCGGCGCGGCGTGAAGAAGCGCATCGTCACCGGCCATGACTTCCGCTGGTACTCGGCGAGCGTCAAGCAGGCGCTGATGACCGGCCTGTTGGCTGGCGGCTTCGAAGTGCACGACATCGGCCTCGCCATGAGCCCGATGGCCTATTTCGCCCAGTTCGAACTCGACGTCGAAGGCGTCGCCATGGTGACGGCCAGCCACAACGACAACGGCTGGACCGGCATCAAGATGGGCCTCAATCGTCCGCTCACCT
>JANYHP010000005.1 GCA_025359005.1 Hyphomicrobiaceae bacterium
CGCCGGCGTTGTTGACGGCGATGTCGATGGCGCCGAACGCCTTGACGGCGGCGGTGAGCATGGCAGCCACCGCTTCGGGCTTGGATACGTCGCAGGCGATGCTTTCGGCGCGGCCACCCGAGGCGACGATGGCCTTGGTGACGGCTGCGACCTTGGCGGCATCGACATCCGACAACAGCACGTGCGCGCCATCATGCGCGAGACGCTCGGCGCAGGCGCGGCCGATGCCTTGTGCGGCGCCCGTGACGATGGCCGATCTGCCCTTGATGCTCATGGTGGAACCCGTTCGTTGGCGCTGTTTTGCGGCACGTTAGGCGCGACCATCGCGACGGGCAAGATGTCTGCGTTAACCATTATCCGAAGCGTGGCGTGTGCCATTAACCAATTCTTGCCATGTCGGACCACGCACGGCGGAGTGCGTCCCACGCTGGAGGACTTCTGATGCCGGTACGACACCTGCAGGCGCGCGCACGTCAGTGTTTGGCCATGGTGCTGAGTATGGCGGCGCTCTCGATGATGCTGGCGCCCTCGGCCTATGCCAGCCGAAGCCAATTGAAAGCGGCCAAAAGTTGGGCCTACCAGCTGCAAGGGAACGTGGGCGCGCTGGCGGGCTCAGACGCAGACGTCGTGGTGATCGACGAGATGGCGGGCGCCGGCATGGTCGAGAAACTGAAGCGGAAGCCAGCCGGCGGCCGGCGCGTGGTGATCGGCTATCTCGCCATCGGTGAAGCGGAGACATGGCGCGGCTATTGGAAAGGCTGCTGCGCCGCTCGTGCTCCGGGCTGGCTGACAAACCGCACGCAGGGTTGGGCCGGGAATTATGCTGTGCGCTACTGGGACCCGGGTTGGAAGGCGATCGTGATGCAGCGGCTGCAGAGCCTGATCGCGGCGGGCTTTGACGGCGTCTATCTGGACCGGGCGGACACTTGGGAGCGCATGCGCGGACAAAATTCCAACGCGCGCGGCGAGATGATCCGGCTCATCAAAGAGGTGGCGGCGGCGGCACGCGCGAAGAAGGGCGATTTCGCCGTAATGGTGCAGAATGCCGAGGAGCTGCTGACGGACCCGAGCTACGTCGCGGCCATCGACGCTATCGCCAAGGAGGATCTGTTCCATGGCATCCATCACGACGGGCGGCGCAACAGCGCAGCCGATATCTCTTCGTCGGTGCGTGATCTCAAGCGCGCACAGGCGGCGGGCAAGGCGATCTTCGTGATCGAATATCTGTCGAACTCGAATGCGGACGGTGTGCGCGCGGAAATCCGCAAGCAGGGGTTCATTCCGTTCTTCGGCCCACGCAATCTTGCGGGGCGCTCTTAGCGGACGCACCTACGGCCACGCGATGAGGATGACGCCGGTGGCGACGAGGGTGACGCCGAGCCAGTTGTGCAGGGCCAAGTGCTCGCCCAGGAAAAGTACTCCGAACAAGGCAACGAGAATGACGCTCAACTTGTCGACAGGCGCAACACGCGCCGCGTCACCGAGCTGGAGTGCGCGGAAATAGCAGAGCCACGACGCGCCTGTCGCCAAGCCAGAGAGCGCGAGGAACGTGTAGGTGCGAGCGCTGATGCTGCCGAGCGGTTGGGCTGCGCCGCGAACGGCGACGATGGTGCCGAGGACGGCGAGAACGACGACAGTCCGCAGAAGCGTTGCGAAGTCGGAATTGATATGGGCCACCCCGACTTTTGCGAAGATCGCCGTCAAGGCTGCGAACGCTGCGGAAAGAAGCGCCCACAGCATCCAAGGGGCGAGAGTAATTTCAGACATCGGGGATGATCCTTGTCGGTCGGCGCGGACGCGAGCAGCCCTGCTGACCTCGGTGGCGGATCGGGGCGAGGTTGCCAACCAAGGTCTCGGTAGGACAATACCTCTGAGCTACTAAGTTGCACCGCGCGTGACCATTGCACAGGGTGGGGGTCAAACGCTTTAGATTTAGCCCGTTCAGACTTAGCCTCAGATGCTGGGGCGTGCGAAGGGTTTGACCCAGCCTACAAGATGGCGCGCTTGACGCCATGGTTTGACCTACAGGCAGCACGGACTGAGTGTTCACTTTTCATTTGGGAGAGCAGCGCATGACGTCAACTAGCCCGGTTCGCTTCGGTACGATCGGCTTCGGTATCATGGGGGAGCGGCTGTTACGCGCGGCGCTCGATCATGATCCGAAAATGTTGGTCGTGGCCGGGGCGTGGGACCCGTCGCCGGAGGCGATGACGCGGCTGGAGCGCGCGTTGCCACAGGTGACGCGATTTGCGAGCCTCGACGCTCTGCTGGCGGCCTGTGACTGCGTGCATATCGCGTCGCCGCCGCGATTTCATCTGGCACAGTTGGAGCAGACGGTGGACGCCGGGGTCGCGGCGCTCTGCGAAAAGCCGTTGGCGGTCGATGTGGCTGCCGCGACGGCGACGCTGGCGCGCGTGCGGGCAAAAGACGGACGGGCGGCGATCAATTTTCCCTTCACGTCGTCGTTCGCGGTGGATCAGGTGGCGGCGTGGCGGGCGGCCGGCGCGATCGGCCGGGCTGAGAGCGTCGAGATCGATGTGGGCTTTGCGGCCTGGCCGCGACCGTGGCAGACGGCGGCGGCGGAGTGGCTGTCGAAGCGTGCGGACGGTGGCTTTACGCGCGAGGTGGTTTCGCATTTCGTTTTCCTCACTGCACGCCTGCTGGGGCCGGTGGATCTGCGGGCGGCAACGACGACGTATCCGGTGGGCGACGGCGCGGAGACGGCGGTGACGGCAGCCATGAGTGCGGGTGGGCTGCCGGTGCGGCTGACGGGGGCGGTCGGCGGGACGACGAAGCCCGATCACAACACGTGGACGCTGCGCGGTGACGCAGGCTCCATCAGGCTCAGGGATTGGGCGGTGGCGGAGGAACTGGGGGCGGACGGTGCATGGCGTGCGGCAGCGCAGGCGAAATCCAACGAGGAGATGCGACCGCTGGTGCTGGCACGGCAGCTCGACAAGCTGGTGGCGCTGACGAGGGGGGCGCCGCACACGCTGGCGACGTTGGACGAAGCATTGGCGGTGCAGACGATCGTGGAGGCGATCTTGCGGGCGGGGTGAGTGGTCAGAAGTTCTGCGATCGAGACTGAGGCTGCGCCTTTCATGCAACACGGCATGAGGCTACACGTCACGGCCGGGGCGACGCGGAGAACGCGGAAAAGACCATGTCGGGCGACGATGAGTTATGCCGCGACACGCTGGAGCGGCCAGCCCAGACGTCGGTTGCCTTGGCCCCCTTGAAGGCCATGACGGCATCTTCACGCCAGCCAGGTGCACCGGCCTCGCGCACGGCGACGCGGGCGACGTCGTTGTTGAACTCGGTGACATACATGGAACGCAGCATGGCGAACGGCAGGCCGGAGACCGGAGCGTCGAGCGTGACGTCGAGGGCATGCTTGTTTTGATCGAGGCTGGCGATCTTGACGGTGGCGGTGCCGCCGCGCACGAAGCTGACAGTCAGCGTCTGCGTTTTTGGATCGATGGCGATTTCTTTGATCTTGACGATGGGCCGGCCTTCTACCTCGACGGGGCCGACAAGGAATGACGAGCCGAAGGCGGTCGGCGCGGCGCCGGCCGGAGCCTTGGGACGAATGCGCCAGTAGCCGTCCTGCGGATAGAGGATCAGGACTTCCTCGCCGCCCATGGGCCGAATGGTCCAGATCTGAAGCATATGGAGGCCTTTCTCGACGCGGTCGCCGATGCGGACAGTGGCTGTGGACGGACGCCAGTAGGTGGGGAACGTCCAGCCGACGATCCACAACGCGGGTTCCTCGTAGAGGGTGCGGCGGCTGGTGATGCCGACGTCGGACTTGTGAGCGGGATCGCCCTTGAGATCGCACGCGGTCCAGTCGGCCTCGAAGCTGTCGCGCTGGAGCGTGCCGATGTAGGCGGGGTGCGCGGCCTCGATGCGGAAGCTGCGGACTTGTGGCGATGAGAGCGCGAGGGTGACGTTGTCTTTCTCGGCGCACAGCACAGGTTCGGAGCGGTTTTCAACGTCGACGGCGAGACCGTCGAGGGAGGCTGCACGAACGACGTACGGGACGAGGATCGACAGGAGCAGAGCTACACTTGTGCAAATGGATGTTCGAGCCCGCGCGCGCCCCCACGTATTAAGCACCCCCCACGCACTAAGCACCCCCCTCTCTAACCCTCCCCCGCAAAAAGGGAGGGAATTCCAGCGGTGTCCGTGGTCAGCGTGGTGGGATACGGCGCGCTCAGAGGATCGCATAGACGTCTCCGGAGTTGGCGCTGTGGGGGAGGGCGTCGACGAAGGCGTGCATGGCGCCGGCGTCGACCCAATGGCCCTGTTCGAGGCGCTGGCTTTCGCCAAGCGCGACGTCGAACCGATAAGGGCCGAGCCTCGCGAGCAGGTCGATGCAAACGTGAGCGACGTCGCGCTGGATGGTGGTGAACTCGAACGACAGCGCGGGTAGTTGCTTGCTAAGGCCAGCCAAGACATCGCCTTCAAACCCCTCGACGTCGATCTTGACGAAGTCAGGTGTGCCGTGCGCCGCAATCAGCGCGTCGAGCGTGGTGACGGGCACGGTTATCGACTTATCCCAGCGTTGGCCTTCCCAGCCGCCGGCGCCGTCGGCCGCTTTGACGAAATCGGTGGAAGCGGTGGAAACAGTGGGGTTGGCGGAGTTGATGTGCAGCGTGAGTGTGCCGGGCTTCGGTCCGCAGGCTTGCTCGAGCAGAACCACATCGAGGTCGCCAGCGTAAATGGCGCTGATCGCGCGGGCGCACAGCGGTTGCGGTTCGAGGGCGACGACGCGCGCGCCCTGGCGGCGGAACGAGCCGATGCGGTCGCCGACGTGACTGCCGATGTCGAAGGCGAGGCTGCCAGGCTTGAGGAATTGGCGATAGAGCGCGTCCATGGCGGCGTCGCGCGGGGCGTCGCCGTAGTAGACATCAAGGGACCGACCAAGGGCCGCGAGGGCTGGGTCGCGGCGCAGTTTTTCAAGACGAGCTTCAAGCATGGCGGGTCCGGTGTGGGCGCGAGTGGGGCGATAGTTGCGATGCGGCGATGCCACGCGTCAGCGGCGGGGCAGTGAGAGTTGTTTGGGCGACGATGGTGGCACCCGGTCTGCGTCGGCTCCAGCGGCGCGCGCCGAGATCTCTGCCGTCGTTGATGCAGTTTTCGACTTCTGCTTCTCGACCGACTTCGGCAGCGGCTTGAGCATGGCGCGCACGGCTTTCGACGTCGCGATGACACCGTCGTTCTCGTAGGCCTCATGATTGGCTTCGATGGCGCCGAGGTCGTAGGCGTAGTTGACCATCAGCCCATGGGCGTCGCGCAAGCCCTTCGCAGAAACGTCGCCGAGCCAGTTGATGCGTTCAAGCCGGGCGCCGTTGCCGAGATGAAAGCGGGCGACGGGATCGATGGGATGGGCATCCGCCGATTTCGCGCGCACGAAGTAATGGGCGACGGCCGTTTGCAGAGCGGACCTGAGCGCCAAGTTGGCGGCTTCCGCTCTCGGCCACTTCGGATCGGCCAAGAGCTGCAGCGCGGTGCGATCGGCATCGGAGAGAACTGCGCTGGCCGTGTCCGCCCGCTCGCGCTCAAGCCAGCGGGCAAAATGGGGGACGGGCGACAGGGTGACGAATGTCTTCAGGCTCGGCAATTCACGGGCGAGTTCTTCCACGACCTGCTTGATGAGGAAGTTGCCAAAGGAAATGCCGCGCAAACCCTCCTGGCAGTTGGAAATCGAATAGAACACTGCGGTGGTGGGCGCGTGACGTACGTCGCCGGGCTTCAGCCGCTCGCCGAGCACGGTCTGGATTGAGCCAGGCGTCTCGGTGGTGAGGGCGACCTCGACGAAGATCAGCGGCTCATCGACCATGGAGGGATGGAAGAAGGCGAACAGGCGGCGGTCGGTGGGATCGAGCCGGCGACGCAGATCGTCCCAACCGGCAATCTCGTGCACGGCCTCGTAGTCGATGATCTTTTCCAGGATGGCCGCCGGCGTCTGCCAGTCGATGCGACGGAGCACGAGGAAGCCGCGATTGAACCATGACGAGAGCAAGTGCTGCAGATCGTTGTCGACGAGCGCGAACGCGGGGTCGCCCTTGGGCTGCGCCAGCAAATCGCGGCGCAGTGCGACGATTTCGGCGGTGCCGCCCGGGGCCAGATTAAGCCGGCGGAAGAATTCCTGACGGGGACTTTCGACCGCCGATTGGAGCGCCGACAGGGTGGCCGGGCCGGGCGCGGCGATATAGCTGGTGGCAGCCCGCGTGATCGTCTCGGCATCAGGTTGCATGGTCTCGGCGATGTGGCGGACGAAGCTGCGCCGGTCCTCGACGGTCAGGCTGCGGTATTTGGTCAGCACCTCGCGGGCCAGCGCGACGCCCGACGCCTCGCCCTGGCCGGTGAGCAGCGCGCGGGCCATATCGTGGATCTGGTCGCGACGGCCGCTGCCGACGAGGGCCGCCGGCAGCAACTGCCGGCCCTGGTCAGCGATGGTGGCCAGCAGTTCTTGGAGAAATGAAACGTTCACGATGGGATGCCTTTGCAGGAAGACGACGCCCATGCTGTCGCATGGCCGCGCGGTCTCGACAATCCGATGGCTTCGGGGCCAATCTGCGGCGCACCCCTCAACGCGACCTGAACGGCGGCGACCCCATGAGCGAGACCTACGAAGTGCTGGCGGTGAAGTATGCAGAGCGGTTGAACCGTATCCGGGCGGAAAGCTTCATCAATGCCGACGATCACCAGTCACCGCATCCGATGGATTTCTTTGTCTGGGTCATCCGCAATGCCAAGCGAACGATTGTGGTCGATACCGGTTTCAACACGACGGAAGCCGCGAAACGCAACCGGACAGTGCTCCGGTCGCCGGCCGCCGCCCTAGCCGGCATCGGCATCGACGCGGCGACTGTCGGGGACGTGGTGATCACGCATCTGCATTACGACCACGCTGGCACGCTTGGCGATTTCCCGGCAGCGACGTTTCATCTGCAGGCGGCCGAGATGGCCTTCGCAACGGGGCCGTGCATGTGCGAGCCGCATCTGCGCTGGCCGTTCACGGCCGACCATGTGTGCGCCATGGTGCGCAACGTCTACTCGGGGCGGGTGGTGTTTGCGGACGGTGAGGCGCAAGTGGCGCCGGGGGTGACTGTGCACCGGATCGGCGGTCACAGCCGCGGCTTGCAGGCGGTGCGGGTGATGACGGCGTCGGGGCCGGTGGTGCTGGCGTCGGACGCGGCGCACTACTACGAGACGTTCGAGATGGCGAAGCCGTTCGTCATCGTGGTGGACATGGCGGACATGCTGGCGGGTTATGGGACGATCCAGAAACTGGCGGGTGATGCCAAGCGCGTCATCCCGGGGCACGATCCGCTGGTGCTGAAACGTTACCCGCCGATGACGGCGGCGAGTGCGGGCGTGGTGCATCGGCTGGACGTGCCGCGCATCGGGTGAACCCCGTTTCGGGGTGATTGTTCCGCAAAAAACGGTTTTTCGGACCTTGTCCGGGGCAGACTTCGGCGCGGCGACCGCGTACAAATATTCGCCGACGGCCAGGAAATCTCCGGTGCTCACGACGTGGGCGCGTCGAGTTTGCGGGTGAGGTTTTCGAACTCGCGGCGCAGTTCTTCGTTCTTGAAGATCTGCTCGAAGGTGGGGGCTTCGAGCTTCTGGATCGCCTCGAACGACTGCGAGCTGTCCTTCATAAGGTTGCGCAGCTGGAAGCTGGCTTCCACCGTTTCGTAGGTGTTGTCGGCGATGCGGAGGTCGTGGGTGGCACGAGCCCGGGCGCGCGCAATCTGTTCGCGTTGCTGGAGGAGGTAGCGGCGATAGCCCTTGGCGGCTTCGTCGGCGAGGCGCTGGCTCTCCTTGTTGGCTTCGAGCACGCGCTTCTGGTCGGGCCGGTTTTCAGCGCGGAGCAGTTCACCGGTTTTGGCGCGGGCGGCGGCGACGTCCTTGGTGATGGCCTCAAGCTTGGGCAGATATTGCTGGTCGATCTTCTGGAGTGCCATGTCCTGGGCGTGGACGAGCATGGCGAAAAGTGCCGCGTGCATGGCGAAATATTTGCGTGCAGCGCCGACGTTCTCGCCGGACTGGGCCATCAGCTTCGACAACTGGCCGTCGATGACGCGGGCCGAGTTGAACACCGCCACAAGCCGCACGAGGTCGCCGGACAGCACGCCGTCAAGCAGCAGGTCGATCTGCTCGGGGGCGAGCTGGATGCCGGACTTCTGCAGAGCGCCGGAGATTTCGGCCTTCTGCTGCTTGATTTCGTCGCGGTTGAGCTCGATCTTCTTCTTGGTGTCGTCGATGTCCTTGGTCAAGCTGTCGACGGTGTCGCTGACGATGCCGGGAAGCATGCCGTCCTTGGGTGCGGTCAGCTGTTTCTCGCGCAACTTGACGATGCGATCGTCGAGGTCGCGAATGTTCTTGCGCAGGCCCTCGATCTTTTTCTGCACATCGACCACGGGCACATCCGTGACGACGCCGAGGGCGCCGTCCATCAGATCGCGGATCTTGCGCTCGCGGTCCTCGCGGGTTTCGGACCACGGCAGATTGATGAGGTTGTCGTCCTTGGAGGGCAGCTTCTTGGCTTCGCCGCGGTTCTTGGCGGTGTCCTGGAGGATGGCGTCGACGGCGCGCATGAGGCGCTGCGCCTGCTCGTAGGCCACGTCGCCCTCGCGCGGGTCGGCAGGGGTGGGCTGTGCAGCTTGCGGGGGGGTGGCTTGCGCAACCTGCGCGCCCGACGTGGCGGCCTCGGTGCGCTTCAAGATGTCGGCGATGGTGTCGCGCAGCGCCGTCTGCGCCTGGGCGGCGGGGGCCATCGCGGCAAACAACGCACAAAGGCTCACCGTCGCAAGCGCGGGCGCGAAAATGGGCTTCATGGGTCCGCCTCCAGGGTCGGACAGCTTTTAGCGATCCGATCAAGGCAACAAGATGGTGCGCGGGGGGCTGATCCACAAGGTTCGGGGCGAGACAGTGTTGGGGGCCACCGCCTTGGTTGCGCTCACTGGGCCACGCCGCTAAGGAGGACGAAAATCTGGCTGAGCGAGATAGTCCCCCATGCAGGTCGATGAGAAAACCGTGCGTCGCATCGCCCGGCTGGCGCGCATCAAGGTGACGGATGCGGAGGCGAAAAGCCTGGAGGGCGAGCTCAGTGGCATTCTCGACTGGGTGAAGATGCTCGACGAGGTGAAAACCGACGGCGTCGAGCCGATGGCATCGGTTGAAGCTATGACGCTTCGCCTGCGCGCGGACATCGTGACCGACGGCGAGAAGGCCGCCGACGTGACTAAGAACGCGCCCATGAGCGAAGACGGGTTCTATGTGGTGCCGAAGGTGGTGGAGTGAGCCACATGCTGCGTTGGCCGATGCTGGCGCTGTCTAGAGCGCTTTCCACTTGGTTTGAATCGAAGAAAGCGCTCTAGCCCTTTGTTTGTCGCATTTTTTGCACCATACTGGTGTCCACTTTGGTGGAAAATGCGACAAACAAAGGGCTAGAGCGCTTTCTTCGATTCAAACCAAGTGGAAAGCGCTCTAGACAGCGCCAGCATCGGCCAACGCAGCATGT
>JANYHP010000126.1 GCA_025359005.1 Hyphomicrobiaceae bacterium
CTGCGGACGCGGGGTTGCGGCTGATCTCGCCGTGGCTCGACATGCGAATCGGGGTGCTGACGGCGCTGCTTGGGGCACCGTTCTTCGTGGCGTTGGTGGTGCGCATGCGGCGGGACCTGACGCCATGAGTGACAGCCCGAGCGCAATCATGACGCTGGACGGGGTGTCAGCGCGACTGAGCGGGCGGCCGGTCCTTGCCGACGTATCGCTGGCGATCGAACCGGGTGCCGTGATTGCGGTGGTGGGGCCGAACGGGGCGGGAAAATCTTCGTTGCTGCGGACGGCGGCGGGGTTGTTGGCGCCAACGGCTGGGGCAGTGCGGTGGCGTGGGCTACCGCTTGCTGCGTTGGCGGCGGCCGAGCGAGCCTGCCGGATTGCCTACCTGCCGCAGGCGCAAACGGTGCATTGGCCGATGGGGGTGCGATCCATCGTGGCGCTGGGGCGGATGCCGCATCAGATGCTGGGTGTGAGTACGCCTGAGCGTGACGCGGCGGCGATCGATGCGGCGATGGCGGAGATGGATGTCGGCATGCTGGCGGACCGCAGTGTTCTGGCGCTTTCGGGCGGCGAGAGAGGGCGGGTGCTGATGGCGCGGGCGCTGGCGCAAGAGCCGGAGTTGCTGATCGCGGACGAACCGACGACGGGGCTGGATGTGGCGCATCAGGTGGCGCTGGTGGGGGTGCTGCGGCGGGCCGCTGCGGCGGGGCGGGCGTGTCTGGTCGCGCTGCATGACCTGGCACTGGCGTCACGGGTGGCGGATCGGGTGGTGCTGATGCGGGACGGGCGGGTCGTCGCTGCGGGGGCGCCGCGCGATGTGCTCAGCGAGGCGCGGCTGGCAGCCGTGTATGGGGTGGCGTTGCGCGTGGTCGAGATCGATGGTGCGGCGGTGTTTGTGCCGCGAGTGGTGTGACGGTGTCGATGGTGTGTTGTGCGCCGGTCCGATCGTGAGGGATTTTCCGGCTGCCGGAGTGCACAGGCCTTGGTTAAAATGCGGTCGGCGTGGTTAAAAAGATCAGCCAGCAGAGTTAATCGATTCCTTGCGTGTTTTTAAGCGATTCTGTGCGAATTCTGGTGTTTCGGCCACTACCCTACCAGCCTCCTGGGCGAGGGCATCCAGCGGCCTTCTGTGTTCGTTTCTGATGCCTTTCCGATGGGGATTCTCGCCCCGGTTTTTCATGCGGGCCACGAGCGTCGATCGTGGTCCGTCGATGCCGCTGCGGGCGGCGAGGTCGCTACACCGGCCGCGGCACGGTGCGTTGTCGCACCGAGTGCGCCCCCTCGATCGCTGACGCCGTTGCGAACGGCTTATCAGACGATTGTGCTGGCGGGCCGCCCTTGCTGGTGAGTGGCGAATTGGTGTACGACCGAACCATGAACGATTTCGGCTGGGCGATCCATGAGTGAAGAGCGGCACTTCGACTACGATGCGCTCTTGCACGAGGCATTCCGTGACGCGCAACGGGGCGTGATGCGATCGGTGCTGTCGCGCGTTGCGGAGCTCGGCCTGCCGGGCGAGCATCACTTCTATATTTCGTTCAACACGCAGGCGCCGGGCGTGTCGATCGCGCCGCGGTTGGCGCAGAAGTATCCGAGCGAGATGACGATCGTGTTGCAACACCGGTTCTGGGACCTGTTCGTGCAGGCGGACCGGTTCGAGGTTAAGCTTACTTTCGATTCGATCCGGGAGCGGCTGGTCATTCCGTTTGCTGCCGTCCGCATGTTCTTCGATCCGAGCGTGCCCTACGGGCTGCAGTTCGAAGAGGCGCCGGGTGATCCGCGCGGCGGCGCCGAGTTGATGGGGTTCACGCAACAGCGCGGTGCCGGGCGAGGCGGGAAGGCTGCGGCCGAGCGGAAGAAGTCAACGCGCAAGACCAAGATCGATGTGGTCGGCGATGCCGGAGAGGGCGCGCCATCAGCGGACGAAGAAACACCGATGCGGCCGGTGGCCAAGGCAACGCCGGCAAAGACGATCAGCGATGCGACCGACGTAGCGCCCGGCCCGGCTCCAAAGCCCGGGCCCCGGCTCGTCGAGACCACGGCCAACGACAGCGCCAAAGTGGTCAGCCTAGACCAATTCCGGAAGAAATGACGTCGCCTCGTCGACGGTGTGGTCGGGCGGGATGTGTCGTGTGGCTCCGAACCAAGCCGAGGGAACGTCATGCCGTTTGCTGCGTCCGATGGAGCCCGCATCTACTACGAGGAAGCCGGGCGCGGCACACCGATCGTGTTCGTGCACGAGTTCGCGGGCGACTGGCGCACGTGGGACGACCAGATGCGCCATTTCGGGCGCGGCTGGCGGGTGCTGACACTGTCGGCACGTGGCTATCCCAAATCGGATGCGCCGGACGACGAGGCGCTTTACGGGCAATCGTTCTTCACGCGCGATATCGTGGCGGTGATGGATGCGGCGGGCATCGACAAGGCCCATGTGGTCGGGCTTAGCATGGGGGCCTATGCCGCCTTGATGGTGGCGATCGAGCATCCAGGCCGCGTGCTGTCGGTGGTGGCGGCGGGGGCCGGGTCGGGGTCGTCACTGGCGACGCGCGAGGTGTTCAAAGCCGAGTGCCGGGCGACGGCCGCGCATTTTGAAAAGACCGGCCGCATAGACGCTGCGGCGATGGGACATGGGCCGACACGCATTCAGCTCAAGAACAAGGACCAGATCGGCTGGGAGCGGTTCGTGGCAAACCTTGCCGAGCACCCGGCGCATGCGGCGGCCAAGACCTTGCGGCAGGTGCAGGCGGCGCGACCGTCGCTTTACGAACTCGAGCCGGCGCTGAAGGGGATTGGATGCCCAGTGCTGCTGATGGTGGGGGACGAGGATGAACCGTGCTTGGACGTCAACCTGTGGATGAAGCGGCTGATGGCGGTGGCGAACCTCGTGCTACTGCCCGGCTCAGGGCATGCCG
>JANYHP010000198.1 GCA_025359005.1 Hyphomicrobiaceae bacterium
TCGATGACGCCGAGCTTTACCGAGTTGATGACGTCGATCTCCTGACCGAGCTGGTTATCGGGAAAGAACGCTACCTCGACCTGCTCAGCGAGGTTCGCAGCTTTGAGCTGCTTGACGAGGTTGTCGTAGTAGACGCGGCCGTTCGCAAACTTTGGGTCGTTAGCTTGAGACGACGACATCTTGAGTTTGAGAGTCGCAGCCTGTGCGCGACCAATGAGGGCCGGGGCTGCCAGCGCGCCCCCCGCAAGTGCCAATGTCGTACGAATTAGGCGCCTGCGATCGAACAGGATCGGCATGTCAGTGTTCCTTCCCAGGAAGACTTAGTCGTTCACCGGCTGCGCGGCGTTGCAAGATGCTTGATCTTGTGTGGTCTGATTGTATGACTAGATTTTGATACATGGCAAGTGTGGCTTCGCGTTCACTTCTGCATAGAGTGCCGTCTTTTATCGACGAGGTCTTTTTATGCTCAACCAAATGCGCGAGCCGTTGCGCAACGTGCACATGCAGGTCGTCGAGCATATTGGCACCAGCGTCGTGCGCTGCGAAGTCCAGCCGGGAGAGGCACTGCCGTCCGAGGCAAAATTATGTGAAATCTTCGACGTCAGTCGTACCGTCATCCGCGAGGCAATCCGCATTCTGGTCGGTAAGGGCATGGTCGAGTCGCGAGCCAAAAGCGGCACACGCGCGCGCGCTCCCGAATACTGGAACCAGTTCGACCCCGATGTGCTCCGTTGGCAACTAGCGTGGACGGATATTGAGGCCTATGTCGCAAAGTTATTCGATCTGCGCCGCGCCATAGAACCGGCTGCCGCAAAACTCGCCGCCGTCGCGTCACGCGACGTGGACAAGAGCGCCATCCGCGCAGCGCTCGAGCGGATGGCCTCGGCCCAATCGACGCCCGATTACGTTCAGGCCGACATCACCTTCCACAAATCCATCTTCATCGCGACGCGCAACGAGTTCTTCTGGCCCATGGCGCAGATGTTCGAGGTCGCCTTGCGCCCGAGTTTCGATATCTCAGGCCCAGGAGATCATCGCGACCGGGCGGTTGCAGAGCACCGGGAAATCTTCGACGCAATCGTGAGAGGCAACCCAGAAGCTGCAGCGCAGGCAACGCACGTTTTGCTCGACCACACGACTGGCGATCTCGACCGCATCCGCGCTAAGAAACAAAATCCAGTACTGCGGCGGCCCCTACGGTCTTGTCGGTAACAACGAGCGCTGCCGCCGACGTTCATTTTGCTCAATACTCACGAGAGGCGCTGCTCTCAGTTTGAGGTCCGCGGCGCCGGCGGGGGAATTTACAGGAATACCGCAGTCGGTGCCGGGTCGGCTTAGCCCTCAAGACCCGACGCCGACCGCAAAATTGCCAACGAGACAACTTCGACTGTTTGGCCCGGACCGACGTTTCGCTGCACCGCGAGATCACGGTCGGTCTCGGTGCTATCGCGTAAGTCTTGCCGGATCATCTCACGACCGGTCGGTAACGGGCGTAGTCCGGGCGTCGACTAAACAATGTTCTTGACCGCCCTTGTGCAGGGTTTCGGATGACGGCCCTTCACGGACCTTGATGCGCGCATGGGGGCCGTCGTCCGAAAGCCTGCACAAAAGCGGCGGCGGCCGACTGCCTCAATGCCGCGATGAACGCGCGCAGTCCACCCTCAGCAGCAGACCTTCCGCAAATGTCCGGTCTCGCAAATATCGTTGCGCACCGCTGTTGATAGCGGCCGAGTTTTGCAAGTCGGAATCTCCAGTAATTTCGGCACTCCACTCGGGCCTGCAGAACTCCTAAGTTTTGCAGGACACCCTCAATCGGACTTTCTGTTCCGTAGATACCGGAACCCCGTTGTCAGATCGTTGTCGGGCCGGGGATGCAAATCTACCGGCCCATTTTCTCGACCGATATTGAACACCGATCAACAAAGGGGCCATTGGCAGATTTGAAAAAATCCTAGGCAGCATTCCAAGACGGGGTGCCCCTGCAAATTTCTTGGTCCGCCGGGGGGTGCCCTACACGAGGTGCGTGTACATCGTGAACGTATACGCAGGGAGCGCAAAATGGGAGGGGGTAGAAGGTGCGGTGGTCCTTATGGGGGGTTTGTGTATGCCCAACGAAAAAGTTCGGGATCGACCTCAAACGCCAACTCGGCTGCCTTCGACATAGCCGGGACGTGCAGACTAGCTCGCCTTACACGCTCAGATCGCGCCAAACTGGACGATGGTAGGATGCCGCCAGTTGAAGTTGGCCGGATGCCGTGGAAAAAGCCACGCAGAAGCTCGCCTGATGGGGTAGCAGATCCTTTTTCACCAAGTGACCTGGAATAGAACTGCTCGCCGGTGAACGTTCTGGAGCCAACTAGACGTGTTGTATGGGTTGGGCG
>JANYHP010000229.1 GCA_025359005.1 Hyphomicrobiaceae bacterium
CTTGGAGGCGGTTCCAACCCGGCAGGCGGGCCGCGAGGTTGACTTCCTTCCACTTCGGATGGCGCGGGGCTTTTTGGAATTCCGGGAACTTGGAGAAGAACTTATCGACGATGGCCGTTACGCGGCGCTGCCGATCCGTGCCCTCACCCCAATTGTAGACTGCGAGCACGGCGCCGACCGCGATCGTCTCTACGCTGTTGCCGCCATCAAGCAGGTTTGGATAGTCCTCGGCGGTGAACTTGGCGGGCAGATAGTCATTCTCGACCTCTGGCGAGAAGGGGATGGGGAGTAACTTATAGTCGGGATCCTTGGCCAGGGCCTTGATGGCTGCTGCTGGGCGGCCGGCAACGAAGATCGTGGCCGCGATCTCGCCTTGTTTCACCTTCAGCAGCGCGTCGGTCTGGCCCATGTTGACTTCGCGCACGTCGAGTTTGAGCAATTTGAAAATCTGACGCGCGGAGAACTGCGTGCCCGAACCCTGTTCGGCGAAATTGACAGGTTTTCCCGCCAGATCCTTGAGCGACGTGATGCCCTTGCCGGCGATGATATGCACTTCCTCGTTGTAGAGTTTGGTGACGTACACAAGGCGCTTGTCGATGTCGCGCCCGAGTTCGCCGGTCTGCTTGAAGTAACCCATGACGTCCGACTGCACGATGCCCATGTCGATGCCGCGCAGATGCAGGATGTCCTTCACGTTCTGGACGCTGCCTTTGCCAAGTATGGGCAGGATGCGCAGCGTATTGCCGTCGTCGAGCACGGCGCTCATGTCGTAGGCGATTTGCAGGTAGGTGCCACTTGGCGTGCCGGTGATGATTGTCGTGGTATTTCGGTTGAGTTCGTCACGGAGCTGGCCTGGATTGTATTGGGCACTGGCGGGTGCTGCGGCACAGGCAGCCAATCCCACGACCAGCGCGGCACGTGCGGCTTTCATCCAGGTCGATTTCGGTACGCGTACAGGCATGTCAGGCACTCCATTTTGCGGCCACGAGGGCCATTGTTATTAATTTATTGCTCGGTGAGCGGTTTTTGTTCCCTCAGGGCTGCTGGCCGAGCCGTTGGAGGCGTGCGGCGGCAGCACCGACACCTTTGGCGTGAGCCTGTCGGTAGAGCGCGATAGCGCGCGCGGCATCGCCTTGCAGGCCAACGACACCAAGCTCCTGCAACGCGTTGGGATCATAGGTCCCAGCAAGTTCCAGTGTGCCCTCGGGGGCGCCTGCCGCGGCAGCCCGTTCGAAGAACAGCCGCGCGGCATCGATGTCGCCCGTGGTCAGCAACAGCCGGCCACGATCGAGTAGCCGTTGTGCGCCGGCTGCAACTGGCGGGGCGGCCGGCGCCACCGCCGCAGGCGGGGCTGCTGCGCGCGGGGCTGCCGTCTGGGCGTCGCTCGCCTGACGCTGCATTGCGGCGTCAGCCTGACGCTTCCGTTCGGCCTCGGCGGCCGCTGCCTGTGCCGCAGTCTGCCGTTGCTGTTCGGCCTCAGCTGACGCAGACGCTGGGGACGGTGTGGTGGCTGCACCAAGCTCCATGGCACGTTTGCGCCATTGAGCGGCGATGACCGGGTCGCCGGCAACGCCGACTGCTCCGATGCGCTGGAGTTCCGCGGCGTCGTACGTGGCGGCCAAAGCCGTTGCAGCCTCTGCGTTTCCGGCGGTCGCCGCGCGGTCGAGCACCAGGCGCGCTCCTATGATGTCGCCTTCCGCCATCAACTGACGACCACGGGTAAGCAGGCGAGTTGTCTCCGGACCGGGCTGGGCGGCGGGAGAGTTGGTCGTGGCCGTTCGCGCGGCATCGGCGCGGCGCTTGGCGTCCGCCTCGGCCGCGACACGTTTGGCATCTTCGTCTGCTCGGCGCTTGGCGTCGGCATCGGTCGCGACACGTTTGGCGTCTTCGTCTGCGCGGCGCTTGGCATCCGTTTCGGCGGCGACACGTTTGGCCTCCGCGTCCGCAGCAAGTCGTTTGGCCTCGTCTTCGGCGCGGCGCTTGGCTTCCAACTCGGCAATGGCGCGCTTGGCGTCATCATCGGTCTTGCGCCGCAAATCAGCATCCGCAGAGAGCCGTTTGAGCTCTTCGTCTGCCCTGCGCTTGGCTTCGGCCTCATCGGCGCGGGCGCGATCGCTTTGGGGCAGGGGACGGGTGTCGACAAAGTTTGGCGGCGCCTGCGCCGGCGTTGTCTGCGCGGTTGCACCGCTGGCGGCGGCCACGATGGCGACCCCCGACAGGAGCCGGGCGGCTAGAAGACGGAGCATAATCGTTTGCATAGCGATCAATCCTTCAGGCGAGCGGCGGCATCTTTGGCGCTGCGGCACGCGTTGGCTGCGTCGGCCGCCTGGTAGTGCGTGCGTGCAAGTTTACGGTCGGCGGGTACGCCGAGCCCGTACTCGTAAAGGGTGCCAAGGAAACAATGGGCGACCGGATCCCCCTGGGCTGCTGCGATCTGCCAAAGCACGTGCGCCGTGCCGTAGTTGTGTCGTGGGTTGTCCGATTGCGCATAAAGCGTGCCAAGCTGCGTCAAGGCCCAGCCGACCTCGCTGCCCCCCATAGCCGCGCCGAGCGCACGGCGAAGCCAATACTCCGCTTCCTCGGTTTCGGTCGCTGTCCGTTGCCCGCGCAAGCTGTGGTCGGCGAGCGAGAGTGCTGTCGCAATGTCGACGTTGGCCGCCGATTTGCGACGTGGTGACACCGCCCCGGTGGATGTAATGTCTCGAAAAAGAGTGTCGAGATTGGCCACTGCGACGTGTTCGCCCACTGATGCGACGGGGGGCGTTGCCGCGCCGAGCCAACGGGCGAAATACGGCGGGCCCGCCAGGACGAGGGCCGCGGCCAGCAGCATTGCTGCACCTATTCCGGAAACAAAGCCGAGCGCTGCGCCGCGTGCCCAGGGACGGGAAAATCGGCGTGCCGAGGCCTGCGTTGTTGGTGCCGGGACGTTCGTGCCGCCCGACGCGATTGTCAGGCGCGCCAACTGGCTATGGCCACCCGTGTCTGCATTCGGAAGCCCGGCAGCCACAGCAGTCGGTGGCTTGCGCAGCGGGATAAGGCGCGCGAGCTGGCCGCCTTCGGCAGACTTGAGGCCGGGTCCAACGGCAGGCATTGTGTTGGGCGCGCGCCCCCCTTCTGCGGCAGCAAGGCGCGCCGAGCGCGCAGCGGTTTCTGCCATCTCCTGCCGCCGCCACGCCGCGTCTTTTTCCGCCTTTTCCCGCTCGGCCTTGGCCGCAAGCAATTGTGTGGCGCTCATCGCAACCGCACTCGCCTTGCGGCGTTGTGTGGGCGTGATATCGGGCCACCGCGCGTCGGCTTCGATGTTAGCGGCTGCGACTTTCACGGTCAGAGCCGTGCCGGGTAGCAGTCTGGGGCTATTGGCAATTTCCGGTGCGAGAACAATATCGACCCCATGCGGCGTCGGGATCACGCGCGAAGGAACAATGTCGCCCCAAGGCCAGCCCTCGCTTTGTGGTGGCACGGCGGCATCGTCGATGGGCAGCAAGCGCACTGTCGCCCCTTGTGGCCATTGAGTGATCCCTTCAATCCGGATGATGGCGGCGCCCGAAGCCGGTAACGTTTCGTCTTCGACGACTGCGATCTGATACGCGCTCATGTTGCGGCCTCAAACGACTGGTGCGACATGGCGGCCAGGATTTCCCCGAGCTGCCGGTTGAGATGTCCGGCGCCGCCAAGCAGGCCGGCGCCAAGGATATTTGCTTCAACGAGGCTGGCGAAATCGTCGGGCCAGGCCACAGCGACCGTGTGCGCCGCCGCCTGCGGTCTGCTGCCGAGCGCGCTCATGCCAAAGCGCTGATCATGCGAGGATGGGCGATCGTCGGTGCCGCCGTGTCGATCGAGCGTTTCCAGATAGGTATTGACGCCCCGCTCGAGGAGGGCGGCCACGCCGGTTTCGCAATCGAGCGCCCGCGCGGCGTTGCGTTGAATGTGCCGAACGGCCTCGGTAAGCCTTTCCTGAAGGCCGATGCGCAGGGCGCCCAGGACGAGTTCGTCGACCATATGGGCAACAAGGGCGCCCGGGATGTGGACGGCGCGCATCAGCGACGGCTCGCGAGCCACTTGGCGCATGGCTTCGATCCAGGTCTCAAGTCCGACTTCGACGATGCGTTGTGGCTCGATCGAGCGCAGATCGGGAATACGGGTTGCTGTCGCGCGCGGATCTTCGATCTTGATCCTCGCGATCACAGCCAGTGCATCGCGCTCGGTGAAGGTCATTGCTCCGAGGAGACGCGCGAAGCCGCCCTTCTGCAGGGCGTGGTCCAAACGGTTGCGCGTGACGTTGGCAATTTGGCGCCGCCATTCGACCACGCTGAGCGGATCGTTGGAGATATGCAGGCGCAAAAATCGTGCGCTCAGTGCGCGCCGCAGTTCGGTGAGCTGGGCGGATAACTGCTGATGGTGAAGCGTGGTCGTGGTCGCCTGCGTGATCCATTGCAGAAGCAATGCAATGTCGGCGGTCGAACCGCTCTCCGCGGCCGTTGGCGAGCGCGCGTGGTCGGCCGATTGAGCGCGCCCGAGGGCGAGGATCTCGGCCGCCTCACCCATTGTCTCAACAGCACGAAGATCAGTGGGCGGATGTGTCTCGAACCGATGGACTGGGGTCTCAAGCTGGCTCGATGCCGGCGGGTTCCAGGTAAAGACATTGCGGAACGGGCGATGCGGCGTCCAATCGCTGACCCATTCGACATTGCCGGCGAGGACTTCTGACACGATGTCTGCGTCGATGGATGGCGTGGTTTGATCGGTTGGTCTGCCTCCCTGCGGTCGTCTGCCGCGCGGGGTATCGCCGGGTGCGACTAGGATGGACAGCCCAGTCCGGCGGAGCTCACGTTGCTGCGCTGTCGCCCCTTGTGTTCGTTCTACCCACGTGGAGACAAGGATGCTTGTCTCGGCGTCGATCGTGCATGCCTCAGGGGAAAGCTGACGGTTGACCGCCACCGTCAAGCTCGTCAGGCCGTGCAATTGGACCGTGCGCTCGGCAAGGTAGGAGGCCTTGCGCGCGGCGAAGACCTCTTCTGCTTCGGACGCAGAAAGGTGGGCGCCGACTGCGCGCGCGTCGAGGGGCACGTCGCGCCCGTGTGGCGGCGGCCATAGCATGACGGGGGCCGGTGCCGGCAGAACCAAGAGATCGGCTGTTTCGAGAAGGGAAAGGGTCTCGGGCGCAACCGGCAACCAAATCTCGTCGGCGAGCGCTGCGAGTGTGCTCCGCTCGACGTCGGTCGCGCGTCCATTGCGGCTCGATATCCGCACGGTTTGGTCGGTGCGTGTCTCGCTTCCGAGAAGCGTGGACGCCGCGGCCACACTCGTCGGATGGCGGACCATCTGGCCCGTTTCCGGATCGCGGCTCAAAAGCGCTTCGATCCCAGTGAAGGCTTCGCCAGAAAATCCGAGAAGTTCGATCGCGTCTGAAAGCCGGTTGAACAAGGCTGTCAGAGCCGGATCTTCGGCCCAGAGCAGCGCCAGCACTTGCCGCCTGACCTGATCGGGTAAATGGGGTATGAGTCCGCCGATTGTGGCCCAATAGCCGGCTGCATCGAGTTCGCGCAAGCCGGGACTGGCCGGAGCGGCGGTGTGCAACGTGTCGCGCAGGCCGTCAATATCGCGCCGCGACATCCCCGAGAAGGCCTGTTGGCCGACGTCGTCGGTCTTGGTCGACAGCCGATGTGCGATCGCATCCGGGAGAATTCGCCGCTGGCGCCGGGGAGGGACATGGACAAGGTAGGCGCCGGCGATTATTTTGACGAGATCGAGCTGGCTGAGCAGCGAAACCCTCACCGGGAAGCGGAACGGGCTTTCGACGCGAGCGGCCGAGACCAACCGAAAGATTGCGGCGGCGCCGCCCCCGGCGTCCGAAGGGATTGCGGCCTGGATGCGATCGCGATCGAGCACCACGCGCGACATATCGACGGGAGCGTCCGCTGCCGCCCTGGTCATCATGGCGCCGACGATGGACGAGCGGTCGGTGCCCCAGGCACCCAGTAGCCCTGCCGCTGGCGGCTTCTCGACAGCTTCGACCACGGCCAGCAGCGCGCTGGAAATCGCCTGGACCTCCGTGCGCAGGGAGCGGGCCTGCGCTTTCAACATCAATCGGCTCTGGTCTATCCAATCCAGCAGACGTTCGGCGCGTTCACCGGTCTGGCGGCAGGACAGGATAATTTTCTGCTCTGGTCGCATCGTTAAGCGCCTTTGCCTGGAGCTGGCATGCCGGAGGCATGGGCCGGCAAGGTGACGGGAGCGGGGAGGGCGCGCGGTGCGTCATCGCTGACGCCGTCCGCGGTGCGTCGCCCAAGGCGGCGCAGCGTTCCAGCGCTGAAACCGCTTGTCGCGAGAGTGTCGCGCTGTTGCAGGGCTGCTGCAATAGCCGGCATCAGTGTCGCCGAAATCATAGGCACAGTGCCGCCGAGCGCTTCAACGCCGGTTCGATTAGGACGCACGGCGAGATCAACAATGCGGCTCGGTGCGAGGGGTATCGCGGCAACCAAGGCGTCGCGCAACGACGGCAGCCGCATGCCGTCGCCGGCCAACAGGAACAAGTCGCAGTTTTCGCCCTGAACCAGTCGCGATAGTTCGCCCGATACCTCGCGCATCTCATGGGAGATCAGAGATGCGAGCCTGCCGCGCCCCAGCGGTATTCTGGTTTCAGCCAGCGAAAAGTCCGGCGCACCGGCGGCCAGGGCTGCTGCATCGAAGATGCCGCTCACGCCGTCGAGGCGCCCGTCTCCAAGCGCGACGAGGGTGGCCAGCGACACCGCCCGATTGCCGTAGCTTGCACTTGCCGCTGCCTCCGCATCGAGGTCCAGCAGGGCGCGCGCCGCAGGCCAGAGGACCTTGCGGTTGAAACGACGAATGAAATAGGGGTCGTCGATGAGTAGGCTCGTTGTCGACCGGCCGGTGATCTCATCCAGGAAACGGCGTGCGGGATAGAGGCCGGCTGCGTCTAGTCCCTGTTCGATGGCGGGCAGGACGATTGACCAGATGATGGCCTGGATGGCGGCATCGGTGCCAACCGGCAATCGTTCGGTGCGGTGGAGGTTGGGCACCCATTCGGCCGATGTGAGGGGATCCTCGACAATGGTGTAGTCGACAATGGCGAATGTCGTCGTGCGTGCCGAGACTTCGGCCGAAGCTACGCGCAGGCGCTGTGCATTCCCCTCGCTGCCATTCTGGTAAACGCGCAGGAAATCACCAAAGCGCCCTTGGTAGCGTGTGGATATCTCGTCGTGGAGAAAGGCGATCTGGGTTGCGAGATTGCCGCCGAGGCCCAGTCGAACAGCCGGCCGCGTGGGCACGCCAGCGCTCGGCCCGCGTTCCCACCCAAGCCCGCGCCACGCAAGTGCCACCCCAGCATTGACCCGGCCCAGAAGTGCATCACGCTCGCCAGCGCTAAGGGTCGGAGGCGCTAGGACGATAACTTGGCGTAATTCCCGCACCTCATTCTCCCCGCCGAGTTCCGGCGTGGCCGCATTGACCTGTGCAAGGGCATGGAGGACGAGTTCGCAGGCGAACAGAGCGAGCATGCTCGCGCGGGAAAAGCGCGGGCGGATTGCGGGAGCCTGGGCGCCGGGTGCTTCCGGCGCAAGCAACGTTCCCGCTTCGCTGAGATGCGACAGCATGAGGCCTGTAACCATCGGCCCTTGCTCGGTCGCGTGTGCATCCTCCGTGCTTTGTCGCCAAACGCCGGGGCTCGCCGCGTCATCAAGCAGGAAGAGCCCCAGATTGGAGAGGCCAGTAACACCCTCGGTACCGTTGGACCGCAGCGAGTGGCGACGGCCCTCGCGCCCGATGCGGACAAGGCTCGGCCAGTTAAAGGCATCGTGGCGGCCGCTTTGGCGCGACAACATGGAATTTCCCAACGGGGGCGCGTTGAATTCTGCAACTGTCGGGATGGGCCCGTCGTGGATCAGGTGGGGCGCCGACAGGTCACGCATACGAAGCAGTTCGGCAAAGCCGCTGGCAGAACCGCGGAGCTGGTCGTTAGGAGTAGCCTCGGCAAGCAGCGCCGTTGATTCGTTGTCGCCGATGTCGAGCACGAGATCGACGGAGACCGTGCGGATCGGATAGCGACGCTGGATTGTATCGGTAAAGCGTGCTTCGGGCATAGCGGCCGTCTGCGCCAGCAGGCGGAGCAGGGTTAGATAGCAAGCGATGTGTCGGTGGCGAAACTCCACCGCGCCGCTGGAGGCTGTACTGCCCTGGGCAGGACTTGTCCGCGAGAGCCAAGCGTCGAGCCAAGGCTCGGCAAGCAAAGGGCCGAGGTCGTCGACGCTCTCGGCACACACGAACGTCGAGCCGAACGCGGCATCATCGGCATTGGGTGCGCCATAGACGGCGGTGTCTAGTCGCGAGTTGCGTTCGAGGCTTGTATCGAAGGCCAGCGTGATACTCATGCTCGACTTTTCCGGGGCGGGGGGCGCAATCCAGCCCCGAACCCAGTTCGTCGGCCCGCTGTCAAAGCGTGGGCGTTGCTGATCGTCACGGCCGATAAAACGCAGGTACGGCAATGGAATCCAGTCGCCTGCGAACTGGCCGAGCGCTTCGGTGGCCGAAATTTCCAGCACACGGGCTGGGTCGATTGGTTTGCCCGTAACAGGATGCGCAACACGCAAAGGTGTGTCGGTGTCAGATGGTTTCGTTTTGCGTTCTTCGACGCGGCCATCGAGGGGGAGGAGAATGCGATGGGGTATGCCATCGGTTTCGAAGATTTCTTCAATGAAGTGGGCAGATACGCCGGCAGTTGCGGCTTGCAAAATGGCAACGTCGTGGAATTGGATGCCCGAATAGGGAACGAGGCGGAGAATCCCCGCAAACAACGATCGTGTATCCCCCTCTGCCATGCACTGAACTCACGCACTGCTTTTGATCTACGGCTACTTGCTGCAGCGTTTCGGCAGCGTAACCGCCACCGTAAGTGACAGCCTTGCGACCGCATTGTCGAATGGCCCGGCGCGCTGACCAACGAGTATCCGTGGCGGGGGGAAACCCCGGACGAGATCCGATACGCCTGACCATTACCCCTGTTCGCACTCCGTATGAGCCGGGACAGAGAATTGCAACTCATGATCCCTGTTAAGGAAAACGACTGTCCCACGTTGCGATGCAAGGCGAAAGACCGTCAATTGCTCCGGGGCCGAATGAACCGAATGGAGACGCGAAGCGTGTCAAAACTGCCACGATACCCGTTCTTTTAGGGCAGCTGGGCTAGCCGCGAGCCGACGGCCGCGGCACCGGCGTCGCTGGTATTGGCGAAAGCGATCCGCAGGAACGGGTCCTGGTCGGGGCCGAAATAGCTCCCGGGCAATGCAAGCACGCCGACCTCCGTGGCAAGCCGGCGGGCAATGTCGGCGGATGGCGCCGCCCCAAAAGGGTGGCGTACATACGCGAAATACGCACCAATTGCTTCAATCGACCAACCGGGCGCTGTGGCGAGGCCTTCAGCAAACAAGGCCGCTCGGGCGGCAACCTGTCGCGCGGTGGCGGCGCGCCACGGCGCCAGGGCAGGGATCGCCCATGTCAGTGCCGCTTGCGCATGGCGAGGGGCGCAGATCTGGATGCAGTCGAGCACCTTGGCGATCTGCGCCATAGCCGAGGGCGGTGCAATCAAAGCGCCGGCCCGGTGGCCCGGAATAGCGTAGGCCTTCGAGAAGCTGTAGAGCTGGATCAGGCGCTTACGCCCTTCAGATGCCACGAACAGATCGTGCGGGCGCGCGGCGTCAGGACCGCGAAAGTCGCGGTAGGTTTCATCGAGGATAAGCCACGCGCGGCAGGATGCGGCGAGCGCCTCGAAGCCGGCAATGACGTGCGCTGGATAGATCGCACCAGTCGGGTTGTTCGGCGTAACCAGAACGATTGCCCGGACCGGGCTGCTGGGATGTTGTGAGCGATCGGCGCGCAGCAGAGCGGCGGCTTCGTCGGGGTCGGGCACGAAGCCCCGGCGGGCATGCGTCGGCAATGCCAGGCAACGGATGCCGAGCATCTTGAGGGTCATCTCGTGATTGAAATACCAGGGTGCCGGTAACATCACGGCCTCGCCGGATTTGGCGACAGACAGCATCGAGACGACAAAGGCCTCGTTGCAGCCAGCCGTTATGGCAATCTCATCCGGGTCGGGAGCCCGCCCGTATATGGCCGCGACATCTGCTGCATAGGCCGCCAAAAGCGCGGCGTCACCGGTGATAGCCCCGTAGGTTGCCGTCTCGGCGGTGGCCGCCGCGGCACCCAGCCGTTCGAGCAATTCAGACGGTGGCGGCAAACCAGGCACTGCTTGCGCCAAGTTGACGGGCGGGCCGCACCGGCCATCGTAGGCCGCGAGCCACGCCCGTGCCTCCGGGATGGGTGGTGTGGCAGTGTCAATCAGGTTGGGGTTGAGTTCTGCAGCGGGCGCGTTCAAATCAATCGCTCCCGCCGGGCTCGAGTAGCGACAGTGCCAACGGGATGCGCGCACCCCAGTACGTACTGACACAAGTACGCACTGACATCAGTGTACGTTGTCGCCAGTACATGGGCGCCGGCTCTGGACAGCACTTCGCCATGATCATTGCCGATATGGGATGCGCCGAGGAAGCCCATTGCGGTCATGCCGGCTGCGACCGCGCCCT
Organism: Hyphomicrobiaceae bacterium; assembly: GCA_025359005.1. Classification (GTDB taxonomy): domain Bacteria; phylum Pseudomonadota; class Alphaproteobacteria; order Rhizobiales; family Hyphomicrobiaceae; genus JABFRJ01. The sequence goes on from JANYHP010000229.1 coordinate 10,596, forward strand.
GCACGCCAGCGGGACTGTCTTCGATGACCAGGCAATGCGCTGGTTCCACATTCATGCGCTCGGCCGCATAAAGAAAGATGTCGGGCGCCGGCTTGCCGTTTTTGACAGCTGTGGCGCTGAACAAGTTGCGACCGAGGGGACCGCGCAGGTCGAACTTGTCGACGCAATGGTCCAGCCACTCGGGCGTGCTTGAGGACGCGACGCAGAACCTGAGATCGCGATGGCGATTGAGGAAGGCGGCCACGCCATCCACAGGGCCGACCTCTTCGCGCATGCGACCGCGCGTGTAGGCGCGATAGCGGTCGCGAAAGTCGTCAGGGAGCGGACGGCCCATGTCATCACCGATGCGCCGGGCGCAGTCCTCCCAACGCCGGCCCATGTAACGCGCCATGGCCTGTTCCAGCGACGTGGCAAGGCCTTCCAGCGTAAGAAATTCGGCCAGCAGCGTGTTGGAAAGCAGTTCGCTATCCGCCACCACCCCGTCGAAGTCGAGGATGACCAGTGCGGGCGCCGTTCCCGTCATTGGCCGGCCTTGATGCCGTTCTCGCGCACCACGTCACCCCAGATCTTGAGCTGCTGAGTGACCCACCCGGCCAGCGCCTTGCCGTCGCCGAAGGTGGCTGTCATCTGCATGTTGTCGGCAAGTTGTGCCGCAATCGTCGGCTCCTTGAAGGTCGCAATCATCGCCTCGCGCATACGCGAAACAAGCGGCTCCGGCGTGCCCTTGGGGCCGAATGCGCCCCACCAAGCATAGCTCTCGAAGCCCGCAAAGCCCTGCTCGATGGCCGTCGGCACGTCTTTGAGAGCCCCGAGCCGGGTCGCGCCCGTTTGCAGCAACGGCCTGAGCCCGCCCGCTGCGATCTGCGGATTGACTAGAGCGGTCGACGCGATCGAAAAGTCGACATGGCCGGCCAATGCATCGTTGAGCAGCGGGCCGCCGCCGCGGAACGGCACGTGAGTCATTTCGATGCCGGCCTTTTTGGTGAGCGTCACCATCGTCAGATGACCGAGGCTGCCGGTTCCGATTGAGCCGTAGGTAAGCTTTCCCGGCTCCTTCTTCGCGGCCGAAACCACGTCCGCGAAGCTCTTCCAAGCGCGGCCGGGATGGGTGCACAGAATGTGCGGCGCAGTGCCGATCAAAAGCACCGGTTCCAGATCTTTCTCAGTGTCGAAGTTCATCGCTTGCAGCGAGGGATTGACTGCATGCGTATCGAACACCATCAGCCACGTCGCGCCATCAGGCTTTGAGCGTGCAACCTGACCGGTCCCGATCGAGCCCTGCGCGCCCGGCTTGTTCTCGACGATAACGGTCGTGCCGAGGCGCTGCTGCAAGCCCGACTGCATGAGCCGTGACAACTGATCGACCGAGCCACCCGCCGGGAATGGCACGATGACGGTCACGGTGCTCGCGGGCCATGGCGTCGACTGCGCCGACCCGGAGCGCGGCAAGGCGCCGGCGGCGGTGGCAGCGATCGTCGTTGTGATGAAGGTGCGCCGTGTCGGCATGTCGGTCCCCCGGGAACGGTCGGTTTGGCTGATCTATCACGGTCTGATGCCGGATCGGCGTCTTTCATAGCGTTTCGAGAGCGAACTGGCGAGCGGGGCTCTACGATGACGCGCGTCACCAGCCTGTGGCCCAGCGAACACGGCGCAGAGGGTTCATCTCCCAGTCATCGAATGCACCGAAATGGCCATATTCCGAACCCATCGAGGCCAAACTGTCTTTGTTCAGTACGACAAATGTGATGCGTCGCGATTCACTGCAGCGTCTGCCAAGCAAGCCATGATCTGCACGACGTATCACGCATGAAGCAAGCAGTGCGCATGAAGCAAGAGGAGTGTCTGCAGATGACGACGACCGAGACCACCCGCGCGACGGCAAACGTCAGCACCAACGATACGGCACCATCCGCAGCGGTGATGCATGCCACGCCTGCAGCCCCGTCCATAAAGCGTGTCGTGTTCGACTTTCTTCTGGGCTTTGTCATTTTCGGACTTGCGGCGGGCAGTCTCGCCGTATCGGACGGTCAGGCCGCGACGACACTTGAGGCCAATGGCTGGGTGACCACGGTGTCGTATGCGGGCGACAACGCCCATTCCGTCGCGGGCTTTGGCCGGCACTTCTGGTCGGCATTGCTACTGGCAACGACATGCGGCGGGTTGACGGCCTTCAACCTCTCACTGGCGCGCCATTTGAAGGCAGAAGTGCTGCCGGACCGTGGCAACGACCATCGTGCCTGATGCTGTCTGGCAGACGACCAACATCGAACCCGCATCTGCCGAACTTTCTGCTTAACGCAGGTGCACGAGAGCGATTGCTAGGGCTGCCAAGCCTTCGCGGCGGCCGAGAGCCCCAAGTTTTTCGGTGGTGGTGGCCTTCAGCGCCACGCGCCCAACGTCGATCCTGAGAAGGGACGCCAAACGCTGACGCATGGCGTCCCGGTGGGGGGCAATCTTTGGTGCCTCCGACAGGACCGTCACATCGACGTTGACGATCTCGCCGCCTTGGGCCGCGATGCGCTTGACGGCATCCTCCAGGAATTGGTCGGACGATGCACCACGCCAGCGCGGGTCGGTATTGCGGAAATGCTGGCCGATATCGCCGTCGGCAATGGCGCCCAGCAGCGCGTCGGTGAGCGCGTGGAGAGCAACATCGCCGTCGCTGTGCGCCTCGACGCCGTGGGTATGCGGCACCCGCACACCGCACAACATGACGTGATCGCCGCTGGTAAAGCTATGAACGTCGAACCCCTGCCCGATCCTGATGTTGAGCGGTGCCGTTGCCGCGTGCTGCTGCCGTTCGGTCATGCGCAAATCCTCCTGCGTCGTGATTTTTCCCGCCCGTTCGTCGCCGACCACAAGCCGCACCGCAAGCCCGGCCCATTCGGCGATCGCCGCGTCGTCCGTGAAATCGGGGGCTCCGGCCGCAGCAGCACTTCGATGGGCCTTCAGGATGTCGGCGAACCCGAAGCCTTGCGGGGTCTGCGCACGCCAAAGTCCGCCCCGGGGAACGGTCGCGGCGATTGTATTGTTGGCGCCTGCGCGTTTGAGCGTATCGGCGAGCGGCAAGGCGGCAATAGCGGCCGCCTTATCGACAAGCGCCGCAAGCACCCTGTTAATGACGTCGTGCGGCACGAACGGTCGCGCCGCATCGTGGATCAGCACGTGCGTCGGGCCGGCCGCTTCCAGAGCTTCGAGCCCGGCGAGCACCGATTGCTGGCGCGTGGCCCCGCCTATGACGGGCGGCGCCAGACGGGGCGACGGGGACAGGCACGCAATCGCGCCATCGTAGGCTGCCCGATCGTCGCGATGAATGACGACCTGCACGGCGTCGATGCTGGGATGCTCGAGAAATGCCGCCACGGCATGGGCCAGCACCGTGCGGTCTCCAAGCGCCGCGTACTGCTTGGGTGCGCGGCCGGTGGGGTCGGCGCGGGTGCCGCGTCCGGCGGCGACAATCAGGGCAATGGCCGCCAGTTGTTGCATAAAACGTCCTGCGTGCTGCGAAACCCACGATTGTCGTTTGCACGCGACGACAAGGGAGCTTGCATCCGCTTGGACCAGCCATGCCCCGCCGTCAATGTGATCGGCGGCTCAAGCCTGCCGCTGGCAGCGCTAGCGGTTGTCGTGTAGGAGACGCTCACATTTTCAGACGGCGGCCGAACATCATACATGTCCCCCGGTCGCGCCGACAGAGTGAGGAACCGATTCCATGTCGCTTGAAACCGAAGTCGTGATCGATCGTCGCGCCCTGCGGCGCCGGCTGACTGCATGGCGAACGGGCTTCATCGTCATGGGCGCGCTGGCTGCTGGATCACTCGCGTATGCAACTGGGATCGGCAGCGGCTACACCCAGCCGCGCCAGATTGCGCGCGTGACGATCGAAGGGCTGATCACGGAAGATCGCGCGCAATTGCAGATGCTTGAGCGCATCGCGCGGGCACCGCACGTGGCGGGCGTCGTACTGTCGATCAACAGTGGCGGCGGCACGACAACGGGCGGCGAGGCCTTGTTCGAGGCAATCCGCGCGATGGCCAAGAACAAACCGGTGGTTGCTCAGTTCGGCACGGTGGCGGCGTCGGCGGCTTACATCTGTGGGCTGGGCGCTGACCACATCGTCGCCCGCGGAAATTCGATCACGGGATCGGTCGGCGTCATCTTCCAATGGCCTGAGGTGTCGGGACTGCTCGATAAGGTCGGCGTCAAGATGAATGAAATCAAGAGCGGCCCCTTGAAAGCAGTGCCATCCATGTTCGAACCGATCTCGCCGGCGGGCCGGCAGGTGGCCGAATTGATGGTAGCCGAGAGCCAGGGCTGGTTCCTGGGGCTGGTCAAGTCCCGGCGCGGCATCGATACGGCGGGCATTCCGGGGCTGGAGCAGGGGCGAGTCTTCTCCGGTCGCGAGGCGGTAGGCTACAAGTTGGTCGACGAAATTGGCGGCGAGGCAGAGGCGGTCCGGTGGCTCGAAGCACAAAAGGGTGTGGCACCAAAGCTGCGGTTGGTCGATTGGCGTCCGTCACGGACCGGGGCTGGGGGCGTGCTGAATTGGGTGGGGCAGGCGGTGGGCGGCATGTGGCGCGAGGCGGCAGGGGCAGACGGCCTTCTGTCGGCGCTTGACACAATGCGGTCACGAATGGCACTTGACGGGCTTGTTTCGGTTTGGCAACCTCATGAAAAATAATAAAATATAAGGGGTCGCCGAAAGGTGGCAGGCGAAAGGCAGGGCCTATGATCAAGTCTGAACTCATCCAAAAGATCGCGAATGCCAACCCGCATCTCTTTCATCGGGACATCGAAAAAATCGTCAACGTGCTGTTCGACGAGATCGTGGCGGCCATGGCGCGCGGCGATCGGGTGGAATTGCGCGGCTTTGGCGCATTCACGGTCAAGCACCGGGCACCGCGTACGGGTCGCAATCCGCGCACGGGGGCCACGGTTTCTGTCACCGAGAAATTCGTGCCGTTCTTTAAGACGGGCAAGGAGCTGCGCGAACGGTTGAACAACAAGCCGCCCGCCGTTTCTAAGGCGGGGCGCAAGCCGAAATTGGTGGCCTCTGCAGCAGTTACGGGCGTTCGCGCCGCAGAGATTGCAAGCCGCGGCGCGTTCGGTGATGCGGGTGGCGAGGGCAAAAGCGCATCGCTGGAAGCGCGAGCCAGTCGCGACCGGGCAAAATCGTAAGGTCAGGCAATCAGGGCTGAGGCGTCGAGTGGTCTGGCGCGTGAGCGAGGGCTGGTGCATAGACTGCACACAATTGTCTCGGCAGCCCGCCGTCCCAATCTGAGAGCCGGCACGGGTGTCTCGTCGGCTCGATGGGAGCGGCTTCGATCAGAGTTCTGTGGTCGGCGGCTACCTTGGATTGCTTGGTTTCAGATTGGGAGATTTTCTGACGTGCTGCGCCGCCTCCTCTGGTTCCCCTTTGCACTGGTTGCGGCAGCGCTGCTGGTCACACTCGCTGTGGCCAACCGTGATCGAGTCCGTATGGTGCTTGACCCTTTCCGTCCCGAGGCACCGGCAATCTTTGTAGAGTTGCCTTTCTATGCGTATCTGTTGGGCGCGTTGACGATCGGTGTCGTTCTGGGTGGCGTTGCTACGTGGCTCGGGCAAGGCACTTGGCGCAAGACGGCACGCGCCAAGACGCAGGACGCCATGCGTTGGCAGGCGGAAGCCGATCGCTTGGCGCGGGAACGTGATGCGCAAATCGCCGGCAGCCGCCCGCTGCTCGGGGTCGCCGCCAAACGCTGAACCTCACCATACCGAGACCCGTCATGCGCTTTATCGATGCGGATACGATCGAGGCGCGGCTGTCGTATCCGGCCCTGGTCGATGTCCTGGAACGTGCGTTCCGCGACGGCGTGATCGCCCCGCCCCGCCATCATCATGCGATCCCGCTCGGGGACGGCCGGCCAGAGGCGACGTGGCTGCTCATGCCGGCCATTACGGCGCGGGCCGATGCGGCGGGCGCGGTGATCGCCGGGCCCTACATGGGCATGAAGTCGGTCACTGTGTTCCCGGATAACGGCGCGCGCGTGGGCAAACCGGCCATCTTCGGCATGTACCTATTGCTGTCAACGGAAACGGGGGAGACGCTGGCCATATTGGATGCGACCCGGTTGACCGCGTGGCGGACTGCAGCGGCTTCAGCACTCGCGGCGCGTTATCTGGCGCGCGCCAACGCCAGCCGCATGGTGATGGTGGGTGCTGGCGCGCTGGCGGGTTATCTTATTCGTGCGCACGCTTCGGTGCGGCCGATCCGTGAGGTTCTGGTCTGGAACCGCACGCCATCCGCGGCCGTTGCACTTGCGGCGTCGTTTGCAGGCAGCGCACTGGTTGTTCGCGCGACGACCGATCTCGAGGCCGCCGTGCGAGAGGCCGATTTGGTCTCCACGGCGACGATCTCATCGGTGCCGCTGGTGCAAGGCGCGTGGTTGAAGGCCGGTGTCCACGTCGACAGCGTTGGCGCCTATCGGGCATCGATGCGGGAGACGGATGATGCACTCGTCAGTAGATCCCGCATCTTCGTCGATACCTTCGCCGGTGCCTTCGGAGAGGCCGGCGACATCTTGCAAGCCATTGCTTCGGGCGCGATTGCGAAAGACCGGGTCGAGGCGGATTTGGCCGAACTGGTCGGAGGCGTAAAGCCTGGGCGTCAAAGGGCCGACGAGATCACGTTCTTCAAGTCCGTCGGCGCGTCGATCGAGGATCTCGCGGCTGCTATTTCGGTCTACGAGACGGGGGTCTGAGCGCGACCGCGGGGACGCAACCCGGAAGTTCAGGGTGCCTGAGTGGTGAGGAGCGCAAAACCCTCCGTTTGGCGAAGGGCCTCGCCCAGCATAAGGGCGCCGGCGATGGCAATGTTCAAAGATCGCAGGGCCGCCACCATCGGAATGCGCACGATACAGTCGGCGGCGGCGTGAACATGGGCCGGTACGCCTGCGCTTTCGCGGCCAAGAAGGACCGTGTCCGATGCGCGAAACGCGATCTGCACGTGGCTTTCGGTGCCGCGCGTGCTCGCGAGGACCAATCGTCCGCCCCGCGCCGTGCGGGCCCGTTCGAAAGCAGTCCAATCGACATGCCGGACGATTTCAACGGCATCGAGATAGTCCATCCCGGCCCGCCGCAGGGTCCGATCACTCATGTCGAAGCCGACTGGGCCGATGATATCGACGGCGACCCCGAGACACGCGGCAGTGCGCATGAGCGCCCCTGTATTTTGCGGGATATCAGGCTGGTAGAGCGCAAGGCGCATGGGCGGGCGTTTCCTGGCAAGTTGAGCGCTCGTCGGGACTGCGCCAAATTGCCTCAAAAGGCGGGTGTTAGCGAGGCGACGGCAATCTTGTCACCCTACTCAAAGGGTGCCAAAAGAGCGCGCGTCAAGTCGTCCAGCGTCGGGGGGCGCTGTGCTGTCGTATCGTTGCGCCGTTAGGTCCACGACGAAAGACGGTCCCCCAGGCAAGCTGTTGCAACGGCAGAGTGGCGACTGTCTGACGGACGCGTCGGCGCCGCGGAAGCGGTGTGGCACCGGGAAAACTAGGTCTCACGACGGGCTGTGGCCCCGACTGGGCGCGCGTGACAGATGGACGAAAGCGACTCAAACAGGGTCGTAGCATGGGCAATTCGAGGAGGCCGGCGTGGCATCTGGAACGAAGGCATCGGACACGAAACCGGACCACGGGATCGGCGCCGCGCATGACGAGCACGGTCCTTCGCGTCGGGATTTCATCACCACGGCGGCGCTCGGCTGGGCAAGCGTTGGCGGTGCTCTTGCGCTATGGCCGTTCATCCAGCAAATGAACCCGGACGCGTCGACGCAGGCCCTCGCCTCGACCGAAGTCGATCTGGCGCCGGTAAAAGAAGGCCAGGCCATTACCGTGCTGTGGCGTGGCAAGCCGGTTTTCATCCGCAACCGTTCCAAGGCTGAAGTCGAGGCCGCCAAGGCCGTGTCGATTTCGGATTTGTCCGACCGCAGCGCGCGCAACGACCTGATGCCGGACAGCGCGGCGGCCTCCGACCAGAATAGGACCAAGAAAGACAATGAGAACTGGCTGGTGCTGGTCGGCATCTGCACCCATCTGGGCTGCATTCCCAAGGGCCAGGGGCTGAGCGACCAGCGCGGCGACTTCGGCGGCTATTTCTGCCCCTGCCACGGTTCGCACTACGACACCTCCGGACGTATTCGGAAAGGCCCGGCGCCGCGCAACCTTGAGGTGCCGCCCTACGAGTTTGTGTCCGCCACCAAGATCAAGATCGGTTGAGGTCTCCCATGAGCGACCACGAATCAAACTACACGCCAAAGGGCGCATTCGCCAAGTGGATGGACGACCGTCTGCCGCTGATGCGGATGATGCACGGCCAGTTCGTCGACTTCCCGACGCCGCGCAATCTCAACTACATGTGGACCTTCGGTGGCATCCTGATGGTCATGCTGGTGGCGCAGATTGCTTCCGGCCTAGTGCTGTCGATGCATTTCCAGCCGAGTGCGGCGGCGGCCTTCGACTCGGTCGAAGCCATCCGGCGTGACGTCAACTATGGCTGGCTGCTGCGCAATATCCACGCCGTCGGCGCATCGATGTTTTTCCTTGCCGTCTACCTGCACATGGCGCGCGGGCTCTACTACGGCTCCTACAAGGCGCCGCGTGAGATCCTGTGGATCTTGGGCGTGATCATCTTCCTCCTCATGATGGCCACCGGCTTCATGGGCTACGCGCTGGTGTGGGGCCAGATGAGCTTCTGGGGCGTGACCGTCATCACCAATCTCTTCTCGGCGATCCCGATCGTCGGCGAGGCGATCCGCACTTGGCTGTGGGGCGATTTCGCGGTGTCGGGTGTGACGCTCAACCGTTTCTTCTCGTTGCACTTCCTGCTGCCCTTCGTGATCGCCGGCGTGGTGATCCTGCATATCTGGGCTCTGCATGTGGTTGGCCAGAACAATCCGACGGGCATCGAGATCAAGACCAAGTCGGACAGCGTGCCGATGCTGCCCTTCGCCATCATGAAGGATGCCTTCGCGATGGCGGTGTTCATGGTGCTGTATGCGTGGTTCGTGTTTTTCGCGCCGGACTACCTGGGGCATCCCGACAACTACATCGAAGCCAATCCGCTTTCGACGCCCGCGCACATCGTGCCCGAATGGTACTTCCTGCCGTTCTACGCGATCCTTCGCGCGATCCCGAACAAGCTCGGCGGCGTGCTGGCGATGTTCGGTTCAATCGCGATCCTGACAATTATCCCGTGGCTCGATACGTCCAACATACGCTCGGCAAAGTACCGCCCGATGTTTAAATGGTTCCTGTGGGCGTTTTTCTTCACGGTTGTGGCGCTTGGCTATCTCGGCGGCAAGCCGGCTGAGGGCAGCTACGTGTTATGGGCGCGTGTTTTCACAGCGTACTATTTCGCTTTCTTTTGCCTGATCATGCCGATCGTCGGGCTGATCGAGACGCCGTCGAAGATGCCGCGCAGCATCACCGATGCCGTGCTCGGAGGCGGAGGATCGATGGCCGGAGCGGCAGCGGCTGCCGCCGCCGAAAAGCGCTGATCCAAGGACTTGGGAACAATCACAATGATCACATCTGCTCTCAAGACCCAATCCCTTGCCCGCATGGCACTGCTGGCCTGCGGCTTGGCCGTTGGTGCAGCGTCGATGCTGGCGCCGGCACGCGCGTCAGAAGGCGGCGCAGCGATCCACGAAGAGCACTGGACGTTCGGCGGCGTGCGCGGCGGTTTCGACCAGGCGCAATTGCAGCGTGGTTTCCAAGTCTACAAGGAGGTCTGTTCGACCTGCCATAGCGTGCGGCAGTTGTCGTTCCGCAATCTCGTGCAGAAGGGTGGACCGGCGTTCCCGGAAGACGGCGTCAAGGCGCTCGCTGCGACCTTCAAGGTGCCCGACCTGCCGAATGACCAGGGCAAGGTTCTCAAGCGGCCTGCACGCTTGTCGGACCGAATTCCCAATCCGTTCGACAACGAGCAACAGGCGCGCTCGGCCAATAATGGTGCGCTGCCGCCCGATCTCTCGCTGATCGCCCGCGCGCGCGGTTTTGAAGTCGAAAAGCCGTTCTATATGGTACCCTGGCACATGCTCAAGGACGTTGTGCTGAGCGGTGGCTATCAGGAAGCTGGCGCCGACTATCTCTATGCGTTGCTGATGGCGTATGGCGAAGCACCCAAAGACATGAAGCTCGGCGATGGGATGTATTACAACGCCGTTTATGCGGGCCACCAGATCGGGATGCCGGCGCCGCTCGCCGATGGCCGCGTGAAGTATACGGACGGGACGCCCGCAACGACGGCGAACTATGCGCGCGACGTAACCGCTTTCCTGGCCTGGGCGGCTGATCCCAAGCTAGAAGAGCGCAAACGCCTCGGATTGTTGGTGATGTTCTACCTGGCGATTTTGTCGATGCTGCTGTATGCCGCCAAGCGCTACATCTGGGCCGACGTTCCGCATTGAGGAATAGGCACCGGCGGGACCGAGCCTGCAGGAGGCCCCCGTCGCGGGGCCTTTTGTATATGGTCGGATAGCCGGGGCCATGCATGTACGTTAGTAGATTAGGTCAAGTCCTCCGCACGTTGCGATAGGCTTAAATCAGCCCGTGGCTGTCGGGTCGCGCAAATGCTTGCCTCCAATCGACAACGTTCGGCCGCGTGCCGACAGGCGTACCGAGTTCCACTATGCCGCAAGACAGCCGTCCGACCCCCGCAGTGGCACATCTGCGCAGGAAGTCCTGGCGCCGGAGGAGCTATTCGCAGTTCGGCTCGGCAACAGTTGAACGCATTGGCATGCCGCAGGCGCCGTTCGGAGACGCATTCCATTTTCTGATGCGCACGACTTGGCCGGTCTTCTGCGTGGCGTTCGCGGCCTACTACCTATTGATCAACGTACTATTCGGTGCGGTCTACTATTGGGACATCGCGGGCATCGACGGCGCCACAGCCCACTCGTTCGGCGAAGCCTTCATGTTCTCGGTCCAGACGATCGCGACGATCGGATATGGTCATCTGGTTCCAAAATCGACGTTTGTGAACGCCATCGTTGTCTTTGAATCTATGGCTGCTTTTCTCGGCCTGTCGCTGTGGACAGGCCTGGCGTTCTCGCGCTTTTCTCGGCCGACCGCGCGGGTCATGTTCAGTTCCCAGGCGATCGTTACCACTGACGATGGGGTGCCGACGCTGATGTTCCGCGTCGCCAACGGCCGCGGCAACCGGATCGTCGATGCCTCGCTGACGGTGACTTTGCTGAAGAACGAGATCAACGCCGAGGGGATGGAGTGTCGGCGGCAGGTGGACCTGAAGCTCGTCCGCGCTCGGTCGGCAGTGTTTGCGCTGTCCTGGACGGTGCTGCACCGTATCGATGCGGCGAGCCCTCTCGCCGGCATCAAAGATATTGCGCACGCGCGGATGGCGCCGCAGCTGATCGTCTCCCTGCTCGGTATCGACGACACGTTTGGCCAACCCATCCACTCCATGCAGTACTATGAGGCGAAGGATATTCTGCGCGGCAAACGCTTTGTCGACATGGCATCGATCGCGGAGGACGGCCATCGCGTGCTGGACTTCACTCACTTCGATGAGGTCGAGGACGATCCCCAGGCAACGGCAGCCGTACCGACGGGAGATGTGTCATGACAGAACTGGGCTATACTCCGCTCGTCGCGAGCCTGCCGGCGACAGTGCCGTTCGTGGGGCCTGAAACGCAGGAGCGCGCGCGCGGCGCCAAATTCCGTGCCCGCATCGGCGCCAACGAGAACGTCTTTGGGCCGTCGCCCAAGGCGATTGCCGCCATGTGCGAGGCCGCGGCCGATTGCTGGATGTATTGCGATCCCGAGAACTACGATCTCAAGGTGGCGCTGGCCGCACACCTGGGGGTTAAACCGGAGAACATCGCAGTAGGCGAGGGCATCGACAGCCTGTTCGGCTACACGGTACGCATGTTCATCGAGCCGGGCGATGCGGTTGTCACTTCGCTCGGCGCCTACCCGACATTCAATTTTCATGTGGCGGGTTTTGGCGGCAGGCTCGTCACCGTGCCCTACGTGGCCGACCGCGAAGACCCCGCAAGCCTCATCGCTGCTGCGGCTCGCGAACGTCCGAAGCTGCTTTACTTCGCCAACCCGGATAACCCGATGGCATCCTGGTGGGGCGCCGCCGACGTGGCAGACTTCATCGCGCGCGTTCCCGCCGACTGCGTGCTGTGCCTGGATGAGGCGTACTCGGAATTCGCCCCCGCCGGCACTGTTCCACCCCTGGACGTGACGCGCCCGAACGTCTTGCGCTTCCGCACCTTCTCGAAGGCCTATGGCATGGCCGGCGCGCGCATTGCCTACGTGATCGGCGAGGCAACCACGATCAAGGCGTTCGACAAGATCCGCAATCACTTCTCAGTCAACCGCATCGCCCAGGCGGGTGCGCTCGCAGCCCTCGCCGACCAAGTCTATCTGCGCGATGTGGTGGCCAAGGTGGCGCGTGCGCGGGACCGCATCGCGGCTATTGGCCTGGCTAATGGCCTTGCGCCGCTGCCGTCGGCGGCCAATTTCGCCGCCCTCGATTGCGGTCGCGACGGGACTTATGCCAAAGCCGTGCTCGACGGCCTGATCGCTCGTGGCGTATTCGTGCGCATGCCGGGCGTGGCGCCGCTCAACCGCTGCGTCCGCATATCGGCGGGCAAGGACGCGGATCTGGATATCTTCGAGAGCGAATTGCCGGCGGCGCTCGCCGCGGCGCGCACGATTTGAGGACGTGAAAACAAACCGATGAAAAAGCGTGCCATTACCGCGCCCGACGGCAACCAGCCTGTCAGCCGCTACGCCGAAGCTATGGAAGTCACCGACGCCAAACGGTGGCTGTTTCTTTCCGGCCAGACGCCGATGCTGCCCGACGGGTCTATTCCGTCTGAGTTCCGCGATCAGGCCCGGCAGGTGTGGGCTAACATCCAAGCACAGTTACGTGCGTCGCAGATGACGCTGGATAATCTCGTGAAAGTGACGGTGTTTTTGTCGGATCGCCGCTATGGCCCAATCCATCGCGCTGTCCGCGAGGAAATCCTCGGCGAACGTGTGCTCGGGCTGACGGTGATCATCGTCGGTGCGCTCGACGAACGCTGGCTTCTGGAAGTCGAAGTGATTGCGGCGGCGTAAGTTCCTCTCAACGCTCAGCCGCCCACCATCTCGACGGCGCCCAATCCTTCGATCTCGAAGTGAAACCGATCACCGGCCGCAATCGGCAGCGTCGGGATCACGCTGCCCGTGATCACGACCATGCCCTTCGTCATAGGACGCCCGCGCTCGATGGCGAGATTGGCCACCCAGGCAAGCGCCCCCAGTGGATCGTCGGTTAGTCCCTTGTGGGCTACCTGGCCATTGATACTGAGCGTCCCGACGCGCTTGTCAAATGCCAACCCTTTCGGCGGAGTTGTTGCCGGCTTGCCGAGCACGATACCGCCGTTCCAGGCGTTGTCGGCGATCAGCGACGTGGCCTGGGTGGTCTTGTAGTCGGCATGACGATCCTCGATCAGTTCGAACGCCGGCATCACTTCAGCAATCGCGGCGCGGACATCGTCGCGCGTCAGCGGTACGGCGCCCTTGGGGAGATCGGCGCCGAGGCGCACGGCCAACTCACATTCCACGACCACGTGCATGAACCGCGCTCGATCAAGCGCCATCGGCGACTGATGGATAGTGTGGGCATAGATCATGCCGCCGCAAGGATGATCGATGCCCATCAGCTGTTGCATCACCTTGGTGGTGGTGGCGATCTTGAGTCCTGCCACATTGCCGCGCGACAGGGCCCAGATCGGGACCAGCGCTTCCTGCACGGCGTACGCGTCGGTGATGCTGGGTGGTGCCAGGGCGCCAGCAAGATTGGCATATGCTTCGCGACGGATGTGGGCGGTGGCGATGTGGGCGGCGGCAGCGGTCGGGTCGTAGCGCATCAGCAACTCGAGGGTTGGGCGACGGCCCATGGGCTGTGGACGGGTCGCTGTGACGTGAGCGGGAATAACTGTTGTCCCGCTTGCTTGGTTATTCCCACGATTACGCCGCACCATACATGAAGAGGCAAGTCGTCATGTCGTCGGGCGGAGGTTTGTTCCGGCAACTCGTGCAGACGAAAAAGGGCGCTCCGACATGCGGGAACTGGCGGAACTTATGACCACACGCTCCGGGCGCGACCATCTGGTGCACCGGAGCTCACTCAAACACCGGTTGGCATTGCTGCCCGCGGTCCAGAGGATTGCCGTCATCGACGACGCGGTGTTCGACGCCGACGTTCTGGCCTCCGTCCTGCGTCTGGTGTTCGGACCCGATATTCGCGTCCGCCACATTCGCTTCGCCCGCGATATCCGCAAGGCGCTGCTGGACGAGATGCCACAATTGATATTCCTGGACGATCGTCTCGAGGCCGGCGTGCGTGTCGAGAAAAGCATCGACACCATAAGGCGCGCCGGGTGCGTCACGCCCCCGATCGTCGTGTCCGGCCTGCTCACGCGATCGCGGACCATCGAACTCGCCCGCCTCGGTGTGGCTGATGTGATCCATAAGGATGATATCGACGTGGCGCGCGTTGCCGAAGCCGTTCTGAAGGTACTTGATCCATCGCGGATCTGACGCCCACAGAGGGGGGCGACGATGCCGGCCCCACGGAAAGCGGCCCAAATATTTCCATAGTGTTGCGGGGAGGGCCTATACTCTGGGCCTCGATGCGGGGCCGGAGAACGGACTACGGCATCGGTTGCGTGTGCCTGAACCTGGCGGAGACAGCATGGAAGCGATCTGCAGAGCGTTTCGCGTCGCCCCCGGTGAGGAGGTCGACCTCAAAGCGCGGCCGACATGCGTAGACCCGCCGTACAAAACCAAGGCGGATGCTAAAAAGCTACTCGGTGAGCACGTCTCGCGACTTGGACACCTGCAGGAGCTGTTCTACGCCACCAACAAGTACGCCCTGCTGATCATCTTCCAGGCCATGGACGCGGCCGGCAAGGACGGCTGCATCAAGCACGTCATGTCGGGCGTCAATCCGCAGGGCTGCGATGTGTTCAGCTACAGCCACCCCACGGCTGCCGAACTCAGCCACGACTTTCTGTGGCGTACGACGCGCGACCTCCCCAGCCGCGGCAAAATCGTGATCTTCAACCGGTCCTACTACGAAGAGGTTTTGATCGTCCGTGTTCACCCGGAAATCCTGGCGGCTGAGCGCGTGAGTAATGGCGGCGACGAGCACGGCGTCTGGCAGGAACGCTACAAGTCGATCAACGGCCAGGAGCGGCACCTCCGTCACAACGGCACACGCATCTTGAAGTTTTTCCTGCACGTCTCCAAGGAAGAGCAACGCCAGCGTCGGCTCGCGCGCATCGATGCGCCAGAGAAAAACTGGAAAATCACGTCCGCCGACCTCTCCGATCGGCAGCATTGGAAGGCATACCGAAAGGCCTATGAGGCCGCGCTCGGCGCCACCAGCACCGATCATGCGCCCTGGCACGTCATTCCCGCCGACGACAAGGCGGCTGCCCGTCTGTTCGTGTCTGCAATCATCCTCGAAGCCGTCGAAGGTCTCGACCTGTCGTTTCCGCCGCTCAGCGCCGCGCGCAAGACCGAACTGGCCGCCATGCGTGCCGCTCTCTCCCAGCCCGGCGACGCTTGACGTCGGCGCGGCCGATTGCGTGATCCCACACTTCCCGCTTCGCGGCGGGGGCCGAACCAGCTACAAAGCGGTTTGATCTAAAAAATCCAGAGCGCCCCGCGAGCCCCCGATGCCGACTTCCCCCCATGCCGACCTGTTGCTCGAACTGTTTTCCGAGGAGATCCCCGCCCGGATGCAGGGGCGCGCCGCCGAGGACCTGCAGAAGCTGGTCGTGGAGGGGTTGGCTGCCCGGGGCCTTGTCGTTGGGCAGGCCTTGAGCTTCGCCACCCCGCGCCGGCTGGCGTTGCACGTGGGCCGCGTGCCGCTGCATTCGCCGGCCGTCTCCGAAGAGCGCAAGGGGCCTCGCGTTGGTGCGCCCGAACAGGCCGTCGCCGGCTTTCTGAAAAGCGCAG
>JANYHP010000137.1 GCA_025359005.1 Hyphomicrobiaceae bacterium
CCTATGCCTCGTGGGGACCGACGGTGGCCAACCGCGTGCCGATCCATGCGACGGGGCCGTACAAGGTCCCGCACGTGCTCAACGTGACGCGCGCGATCTACACCAACGAGACACCGGCCGGCGCATTCCGCGGCTTCGGCGTGCCGCAGGCGGCCATCGCGCAGGAGTCGCTGCTCGACGATCTCGCCGAAAAACTCGGCCTCGATCGTTGGCACATCCGCCGCATCAACGCGCTTGGCCGCGGCGACACGACGCCTTCGGGGCAAGTGCTGCACCATTCTGCCGGACTGCCGGACTGCCTCGACGCGCTGAGGCCTGCGTGGGAGGCCGCGTTGGTGGACGCCGCCGCCTTCAACGCGGCCAACACGCGCCTGAAGCGCGGCGTCGGCATCGCCTGCATGTGGTATGGCTGCGGCAACACAGCGCTGTCAAACCCGAGCGCCATGCGCATCACGTTTGCGCGCAACGGCCGGGCCACGCTGTGGAGCGGCGCCGTCGATATCGGCCAGGGTGTTTCGACCGTCTTGGCGCAGATTGCCACCGACGCGCTCGCGATAGACGGCGTCGACGTCATGATTACCGAGCATGTGGGTGACACGGCACTGACCCTCGACGCCGGCAAGACGTCTGCATCGCGGCAGACCTTCGTCTCCGGCAATGCAGCGCGGCTGGCGGCGCTGGACCTGCGCGCAAAACTGCTGCGATTGGGGAACGCGGGCGAAGGCGCATCCATGCGTCTCGCTGCTGACGCGCTGGTCATTGGACCCGATCAGCGGCGCGTCGTGCTGGCTGACTTGCCGGAAGGACTTGCAGGTCTCGGCGCCTACGATCCGCCGACGACGGCGCTCGATGCGGACGGCCAGGGCGTGCCTTATGCGACCTATGGCTTTGCGGCGCAGATCGCGGACGTGATCGTCGACATGGAGCTGGCGACGACCAAGGTGGTGCATATCCATGCGGCACACGATGTCGGCCGCGCCATCAACCCCACGCTGGTCGAAGGGCAGATTCACGGCGGCATCGCGCAGGGGCTGGGCCTCGCGCTGATGGAGGACTTCATTCCCGGCCGCACCGAGAACCTGCACGACTACCTGATCCCGACCACCGGCGACATGCCACCCATCACCATCCACATCATCGAAGACCCCGACCCTGAAGGCCCGTACGGCGCCAAGGGCGTGGGCGAGCCAGCCTTGATCGCAACCGCGCCCGCCATTCTCAGCGCCATCCGCCATGCGACGGGCGTGACCATGCGCCGGATACCGGTGCTGCCGCACCGGCTGTGGGAAGGGCTGAAAGCACGCGAGGCACAGTCATGACCACGCCCGTCGACACGCTCTCTCTCGACGCCCGCTCTGCGCGGTTCGGGGCTGCCGAGGGTGAGGGAATCGTGCGCTGCGACGCCTGCCCAGTGCTGTGCCGCATCCGGCCGGGGCGGCCCGGTGCTTGTTCGCGCTATGCCAACGACGGCGGACGGTTGGTGCGAACCGATCCGCTGGTGCTGCTGGCGCGCGCTGTCGAGGCCGATGCGCCGCGCGTGCCGTTTGCCGCGGCCGCCTGGGACGGCGCGCCGCTTAGCATCGAGCGCACCTTCGTCACCGGTATTGGCGCCGGCACCACCTATCCCGACTACAAGCCCGCACCACTCATCGTCGAAAGCCTGCACGAGGGCGTCGACACCGTCACGGTCGTGACCGAAGGCATCTTCAGCTACTGCGGCGTGAAAGTGAAGATCGATACCGACCGGCACCTGGGGCCGGAGACCGCGCTGGTGCGCGTCGACGGCGAACCGGTCGGCCATGTCACCACGGCCGAATATGGCTCGCAAATGCTGTCGCTCGGCGGCGTGCGGCATCTGACGGGCGGCAGCAAGAAGGAAGGCGCCACGACGTGCGACGCGCTGCTGGCACTTTGTAACGGCGCGGCCGTGAGCTTGGCGATCGACGGCGGCCACACCGTTGTCGTGCAGTCCGGACAGCCGCCGATCGTCGACGGTACGCCCGAGGCCCGCATGCGGGTCGGCTGCGGGTCGGCGACGATCGGCATGTTCGCCCGGCAGTTCCGCGACGCGGTTGACGAGGTCATCGTCGTCGACGACCATATCACCGGCGTGCTGACAGAACATCAGGCCGGGCGCGTGCTCGACATGCGGCCCGCCGGCATCCGCGTGCGGGGGCGAAAATCGACACCGGGCCGCTATTTCAAGGTGGCCGAACCTGGCATGGGCTGGGGCGGGACCGACATCACCGATCCGCTGTGCCTGATCAAATCGATCGACGCCAAGCTCGCCTGGCCCGGCCAGCGCCTGCTGCTGACCTCGACCACCGGCGAGGATGCGCTTTACTGCGTTCTGGATGAAACTCTCACACCGGTGCCCATGGCACTCCCAAACGCCGTTCAGTCGGTCGTGGATCGCATCAAGGCGAACTGCGAGCCGGCACTGTGTTCGGTCATCTTCATGGCCGGCGCCGGCGGCAGCCTGCGGGCCGGTGTTACAGAAAACCCAATCTTATTGACCCGGTCGGTCGCTTCCGGCGAAACTCGTGTTACAATGGGAGGCGCACAGGTCCACCTCTGGGCTGGTGGCGGCATAACAGTCATGGCTGACGTGGGTCGGATGCCCGCGAACGCGTTTGGCTCGGTTCCGACACCCGCGCTGGTTGCGCCGATAGAATTTACGCTGCCGAAATCACTTTATTTAACGTTAGGCGGACATCGGAGCGACATCGTGCGAATAAATGATGTACTTTCAGCCGTTGGGGACACGGCCCGTATCGAGGCTTGGCAGGAGAAGAACCCATGGCCGCTGATCGACGTACGCCGGTAACGAAGGGGCCGAAGCCCCCGCCGCGCAAAACGCCGGCCAATGCTGCAGCTGTCGCGGCCGTCGCCAAGGCAAAGCCGGGGCCGACTGCCTCGACCTATGTGCTTGAAGAGCAAGTGGGTTTCCATTTGCGGCGCGCGCATCAGCGGGCGACGGTGATCTTCAACGAGGTGATGGCGCGGTTCGATATCACGCCGACGCAGTTCGCGGCGCTTGCCAAGATCGACGACGAGGGCGCCATATCGCAAAATCACCTCGGGCGCCTCACGGCGATGGACCCTTCGACAATTCTTGGCGTCGTCGGCCGGTTGCAACGGCAGGGCTTCGTGCATCTCAAGAGCACGCCAGGCGACGCGCGCCTGACGCTGATCGAGCTGACGCTGGAAGGCCAGAAGCGGATCGCCGAGATGAAGGCGCTGGCGGCCGAAGTTTCCAAGCGCACGATGGCCCCCCTCAAGCCGGCGGACGCCAAGGTTCTCAACGAGTTGCTGGCGCGAATCTGTTAGGCGATCAGCCGGGACCAATCTGGCGAGCGCTTGGGCATGTGGGACAAACCCTCGATCAACCGGCTACCGGGTGAACGGCTGCACCTCAGGCACGGCCCTATCACGATCGTGCTCAAGGTGTGGGCGGCGCCAGACGTGGTGCGCCAAGCGCATCGGCTCGTCACGCGGCACTTCCCCAAGATCCTGCCGGGACTGGGCGAGGAGTTGGCGGCGCTGCGCAAGCCCGTCGCGACGTCGGCGAAGTTCGACAGCGCGGTGGCGCAACGCATGGCGGATGCCGCGTTGCCCTTTGCCGATGTCTACGTGACCCCCATGGCTGCGGTGGCGGGAGCGGTGGCTGAGGAGGTGCTGCGGATCATCATGGCAGCGGGCCCGATCGAGAAGGCTTTCGTCAACGACGGGGGCGATATCGCGTTCCACCTGGAGCCGGGACAGTCGCTGAAATTCGGCGTCGCGGGCGATTTTTCGGAAGGAGCGACGCCGGTCATCAACGGTACGATCGTGCTCGCAGCCGAGCAGGGGCTGGGCGGCATCGCGACGTCTGGCGCGCACGGGCGCTCGTTCTCGCTCGGGATCGCCGACAGTGTGACCGTGCTGGCGCGGACCGCCGCCGTGGCCGATGTGGCGGCCACGCTGATTGCGAATGCCGTGAACGTCGACAGCAAGGCCGTGACGCGCAAGGCGGCCAGTAAGCTCGACCCCGACACCGATCTCGGAGATCTGCTGGTCACGACCAAGGTTGGCACTCTTTCCCCGAACGAGATCGGCGCGGCGCTGGATGCCGGCGTCAAGCAGGCCGACGCCTATCTGGCCAAAGGGCTGATTGCGGGCGCGGTGCTCATGCTGCGCGGCAACACGCGCACCATCGGGGCTCCGCTCGCGGCGCTTGGCAATGCCGGTTGACCAAAACTGGGGCCGCGAGGCGGCGATGACCTCGACAGATTGCAACAATCTGTGCGAGAGCATTTTGGCTTGGCGGACGCCGAGCACGCCAATCGGGACTGCGGGGTTGAGCAGACTGTACTGATGCTGAACACACTCCGCAAAGGCCGCGCCTCTGGCCTGGCGCTCGCCCTTCTTGTGTCTGCAGTCGTGGTCTTCGGCCTTGCGACGCGTGGCAAGGTTCCATCGCTCAACGACTTCGACCAGCCGTTTTACATCGGCCCTGCCTATGACCTCGTCACCATAGGCACATTCACCGACGGGTTCGCCTATGCGGTCCCCCAGCCGAATGGTGAGCGCCCGGCGGGAACGATGTTCGCGCCGCTCTATCCGGCGCTGCTGGCAGGCTTTGCCACCGCCGACCCGCGCATCAAGGCCGGCTTTGCGTGCGTTGTCGCCAGTGCCGGCAAATCCAGCGCCTGCGGCGATCCGCTGAAGGCGCTCCGAGTTCTGCACTACACGATGCTGACTGTGTTCTTCGGCATGCTGTGGTGGATTGCGGGCGAGGTTGGCACCCTGCGCCCGCGCGCACTTTCACGGACAAAGCCCGCGCGTGACGACGACCTGTTTGCGTGGCTCGCACTGGCGGCTGGTCTTGTGGCCGCTCCCCGGCTAGTCGCCACGGCCGCTTTCGCGATGACCGAAACGCTGACCCTCGTGCTGTTGACCGCGAGCGTTCTGGCAGCCGTTGTGGCGGTGTCGCGAGGCAGCCGGGTGGCGCTTGGGGCGTCCGGATTTTTTCTCGCGGCGACGGCGCTTACGCGACCGAGCTATCTGTATCTGTTCGCGGTTGTCGCCGTGGCGGGCGTTATGGTCGCCCTGATGCGCCGCGATCGCCGGCAGATGCTGCCGCTAGCGCTGCTGTTCATGGCGGCTGGATCGGCGACGCTGGCGCCATGGGCGGCGCGTAATGCCCGGCTCGAGACCACCCCGGCCATCGACTATCGCGCCCATACGCTGGCCCAGCGCCTCGCGTACAATACGATGACGGGACGGGAGTTTGCACAGTCGTTCGTCTGCGTGCTGCCCGGCCGCTCGCTGGGCGACATCGCGTTCGGCAAAGGCGCCTGTGACCGGTTCGACTGGAGCAACCCCGATGGATACTATCTCCAAGGCCAAGTGCTGATCCGCGAGAGCGTCGCAGCGGCCGGCGGCTGGGACCACGCTTTCCGCTATCTCGTCGTCCAGAAGATTGTGGCCGCGCCGGTCTGGCATCTGCTGGTCAGCGTGCCTGTGGCGCTCAGCGGCGCCTGGATCGCCAACTGGTGGGGCGTGATCTGCTTTTTTGCGGCCATCCGCTTGACGGCGCAAGCGGCCGCAACGCGCTGGCTGGCCTATCTGATCGTGGCCGTGCCGGGCTGGTTCATGCTGGCGTTCCACAGTGCAGTGGCGGTCAATCAGGACCGCTATAACTTCTATCTGGTGGTGCCCTATGCGATCGCCGCGGCATGGATGATCGAAACCGTCGTGCAGCGTTACAAGACTGCTACGGCACGTGAGCGCTCGACCGGCGGCCAGCAATCCCACCCTCCAGAAAGGTCCGCGTAGCCCATGCGGTATGTGCAGCTTACTGCCTTTGCATTCATGCTGGCGTGCGGCCAGATCCTGTTCAAAAAGGCGGCGCTGGCGGCCGGCACGCGCCCGTTCCTGATCGGCATCCAGAACGGATGGACGTTCGCCGCGCTGATCCTCTATGGGGCGGCAACGGCGCTGTGGATTTCGATCCTGCGGACGACGCCGCTGTCGCAGGCGTATCCGTTTGCGGCGCTCGGCTTCGTGATCGTGCCGCTGGCCGCCTATCTGGTGTTTGGTGAACCGATCGATGCGCGCTACGTGCTCGGCGTCGTCTGCATCGTGGCCGGCATTCTGCTGACAAGTACATGAGGCGTGCATGTTCCGTCACTTGAAAGTCGCGGCCGTTGTCCCGTGCTACCGCGTGAAAAGCCGTGTGCTGGATGTGCTCGCCGCCATCCCGCCCGAGGTCGACCACATCTATTGTGTCGATGATGCGTGCCCGGAAGGCTCGGGCAAGGCTATCGCCGCCGGCACGACCGACCCGCGCATTCGCGTCATCTATCACGCCAGAAACCTCGGTGTGGGTGGCGCTGTGAAGTCGGGCTATCTCGCGGCCCGGGCCGATGGGTGCGACGTCGCCGTCAAGCTGGACGGCGACGGGCAGATGGACCCGCGCCTGCTGCCGGCGTTTTTGATCCCCATCGCGCTTGGCCGCAGCGATTACACGAAGGGCAATCGGTTCTACAGCATGGGGGACGTGCGCGGGATGCCCGCACCGCGCTTATTCGGCAACGCGCTGCTGAGTTTCTTCGCCAAGTTCTCGACGGGCTATTGGAACCTGTTCGACCCAAACAACGGCTACACGGCGCTGCATCTGGCGATGCTCGATCTGGTGCCATTGCACCGGGTGGCAGACCGCTATTTTTTCGAAACCGATCTGCTGTTCCGCCTCAATATCGCGCGGGCGATGGTGCGCGACATTCCGATGAAGGCCGTCTATGCCGACGAGCCGTCCAGCCTGCGCATCCACCGCATTCTGCTGCCGTTCCTGTACGGCCACACGCGGAACTTCTTCAAGCGCGTGTTCTATACCTACTTCCTGCGCGACTTCCACGTCGCCTCGGCGCAGTTGGTGCTAGGCCCTAGTCTGCTGGCCTCGGGATTGGCGTTCGGGGCCTATCATTGGCACCAATCGGTCAGCACCGGATTGCCGGCGACGCCGGGGACCGTGATGATCGGCGCACTGCAGATCATCCTCGGTTTGCAGCTGTGGCTCGCAGCGTTGACCTACGACGTCGCCAACGTGCCGACGGAGGCCGTGCATCCGCTGCTCGTCGGGCAGCCATCACAGTTGGCTGGGGGCGGTTGATACCGACGTGCCAACGCATCGACCACGTCGCGGTGTCATGGCCGAGGGTGGACGTCGACGCTTACGCTCGACGCGATCAATCGCCGGCAAGGCCTCTTACCAACGGTCAAAACTATTGACCGTTGGTACTTGTCTTCTATTGCGCGTGCCGACACCGCTACCCCGCAAGGGGACTTCCAAGTGGTCGCGCGGAGCCGGCCGGCACGCGCGG
>JANYHP010000292.1 GCA_025359005.1 Hyphomicrobiaceae bacterium
GCCTGTCGCGGGCGAATAGGGCACGCCGACGCGGGCGAACAGCAGGCGCAGGTAGTCGTAGATTTCCGTCACCGTGCCGACGGTGGAGCGCGGATTGCGGCTGGTGGTTTTCTGCTCGATGGAAATGGCGGGAGACAGACCGTCGATGTGATCGACATCCGGCTTCTGCATCATCTCCAGGAATTGCCGCGCGTAGGCCGACAGGCTTTCCACGTAGCGGCGCTGGCCTTCGGCGTAGATCGTGTCGAAGGCCAGTGACGACTTGCCCGAGCCCGACAGGCCCGTGAACACCACCAGCGCATCGCGCGGGATTTCCAGGTCGACGTTCTTGAGATTGTGCTCGCGCGCGCCACGGACGTGAATGGTGTTCTGCGTTCGACGGGCTGCGCCCCCGCCTTGCACGGTGATGCGCGCTGGCGCGGCGCTGACTGCCAAGCGCGTTGACGTGACGGCTGAGGGCTTCTTCGGAGTTTTGCTCATGGCGAACTGCTAGCGGAAACGTGTTGCGCCAGCAATGCGGCTCACATGCGCTCCACAAAATTCGGCCACGTGGCCGCGACTGCGCAGTCGGCGGCGCGCCGCTCCAAGCGGCAGGTGTTGCGGCTCAGCGCGGCCGGGGCTGATTGGCGTCGGCGATGGCGGCATCGTGATACCAG
Source organism: Hyphomicrobiaceae bacterium (assembly GCA_025359005.1). GTDB lineage: Bacteria > Pseudomonadota > Alphaproteobacteria > Rhizobiales > Hyphomicrobiaceae > JABFRJ01. The sequence continues at coordinate 657 of JANYHP010000292.1, forward strand.
CCGCTGCCCGCATCGATCGCACCAGGGGTGATGCACGCGGGCGGCGTAGCGGCAGGTGCGGCAGCGAGCGGCGGTCTCAGCGTCGCACGCCGTCCGGCTGGGAAGGGGATGATCTGCGCGGTCTGCGGTGGCCGGATCGAACCCATGGTGGATCTCTCTTGCTGAGCTGCACGCAAAGCGGTCTGCCGATCCCCCTCGGCACTGAATCACTAGCACAAATTGACGCATCTGCACAGAGAATGTGCGAATCAGAGCGAAAATTCACTGAATTGCCCAAAAAACAGGCGTGCCGCATTTCGCGTCTCGGCTGACATTGGGGCAATAAATGACAGGCATGTGGCATGCCGTGACAGTGAGATGAATGAGTTTTGGGGGCGGGGAACATGGCGCCGAAGCGGCCGGGGTTTTGGAAGCGCATGTTCGGCGCGCGCACAGCGTCCCGACTGCCGGCAGCGGTAGCGAGCAGCCAGCCAAGCGAGCCCCCGACGGGCCCAGCGGCATTGAGCGGCGTCGATGCGCTGCCACCCCACGTGCGCGCCGCAACGCCGACGGCACTCGCCACATCGCAGCCGGCCACGGCCGTGACGCCGCTTGCAGGTCCAGCGCCCGCGATACCCCGGATCGTCGCCGCAGCTGCGGCGCTGCCGATGCCCGCTGGCGTTACGGCACCGCTCGCCGCAGCAGCCGCGAAAGCGGCCATGTCGGCCGGCGCGACGACCGCTGACGCCAAGCCGTCAATTGCCGCCGCACCCGCAAAAAATACAGACACCCGCCCAACATCAACACTCTCACCACCGCTCAAGGGGACCGCAATGACGAAGTATAAACTCGAATATATCTGGCTGGATGGCTACACGCCCGTCCCTAACCTGCGTGGTAAGACGCAGATCAAGGAATTCTCTGAATTCCCCACGCTCGAGCAGTTGCCCCTGTGGGGCTTCGATGGCAGCTCGACCATGCAAGCCGAGGGGCGCAGCTCCGATTGCGTCTTGAAGCCGGTCGCGGTTTATCCCGACGGCGGCCGCAGCAACGGCGTGCTGGTGATGTGCGAAGTCATGATGCCCGACGGTGTCACGCCGCATGCCACCAACCGGCGCGCGTCCATCCTCGACGATAGCGGCGCCTGGTTCGGTTTCGAGCAGGAATATTTCTTCTACAAGGACGGCCGCCCGCTCGGCTTCCCCACAGCCGGCTATCCCGCGCCGCAGGGCCCCTACTACACGGGCGTCGGCTACAGCAATGTGGGCTCTGTCGCCCGCGAGATCGTCGAGAAGCATCTCGACCTCTGCCTCGCCGCCGGCATCAACCACGAAGGCATCAACGCCGAAGTGGCGAAAGGCCAGTGGGAATTCCAGATTTTCGGCAAGGGCTCGAAAAAGGCCGCCGATGAAATGTGGATGGCCCGCTACCTGATGCAGCGCCTGACCGAAAGCTACGGCATCGACATCGAATATCACTGCAAGCCGCTCGGCGATACCGATTGGAACGGCTCCGGCATGCACGCCAACTTCTCCACCGAGTATATGCGGACGATCGGCGGCAAGACCTATTTCGAAGCGTTGATGAAGGAGTTCGAGAAGAACCTGCACGACCACATCGCCGTATATGGTCCCGATAACGACAAGCGCCTAACCGGCAAGCACGAGACAGCGCCGTGGAACAAATTCAGCTACGGCGTCGCCGATCGTGGCGCATCGATCCGCGTGCCGCACAGCTTCATCAAGAACGACTACAAGGGCTACCTGGAAGATCGTCGCCCCAACTCGCAGGGTGACCCCTACGCCATCGCCTCGCAGATCCTGAAGACGATCGCGGCAGTGCCGACCGCCGCAACCGCAACCGCTGCGGCCGCATGACGATCGTATAGTCGGTCTGGCGGCGTCGCTTGTTCAATCGACGCCGTCGCAACACGTCCCCGCCCGCGCGTTCCAATGAGTGGAGCGTGCGGGCTTTTTGTTGCAGTCCACTGGGTTGGCCTCGTCATAGAAGTCTTGGTGTGCTAAGTAAGATGAATGTCCGACAAGTCCGGCACGATCCCGCATCCCTTGATCACAAGTGCCCCGGAGCGACTGGGTGGTACTCCGGTGTTTGCCGGGACCCGCGTGCCAGTCCAGACGCTCTTCGACAATCTCGAGGACGGCGCGCCGCTCGATGAATTCCTGGCCAGCTTTCCAAATGTGACGCGCGACCACGCGATAGCTGTCTTGGAACTTGCCAAGTCGGCGGCGATTTCTGACGCGACAAAGGTCGCGGCCTAGTAAATATGCCGCCGGACCGGCGACCACTTCGGCGGAAAATGCTCCAGCGCCCGCGATCAGGCAGCGCCGGGGGCGAAAACGCGGATACGGTGGCCATCGGGATCGAGGGCGACGAATGTGGTGCCAAAGTCCATCGTCGTGGGCGGCTGTGCGATGGCGATAGGGCGTTTCGCCCAGTCGGCGTGGGTTGCGTGCACGGCGTCGGCACTGGCGACGGTTAACGCGATCTCGCTGGCACCCGGTGCGGCCGTGGCCACAGGCGCGACGCCCGGACGCGCCCACAGGCCGAGCATGACCCCCTCGCGCAGCGGCACCATGGCGAACGTCGGCGCTTGTTCGACGATGGGGGCACCGAGCAGATCGGCGTAAAACGCGGCGCTGGCCGGCGGATTGGCGACATAGAGCAGAATGAAGCTGAATGTCGGGCTGAGTGCGGGCATGGGCGTGGCCTCCTGTTTTGGCGGCCACTGCGATCGGTTGCGGCCATGGGAGGACTATAGCCGGTCATGCTGTCAGATTCTGTCAGCAGTGTTTCGTGGGAAGCACCGCAGACCCCGTGATTTCAGGGCTCGCCGATGCCTTCCTTGGCGCGCCATTCGCGGAGCAGGGCCTGGCGGCGCTTTGGATAGCGTGCGTCGAGGGGCACCAGGGCGCCAATGCGGTCGGTGCGGAAATGGCGGAAGTCCCGGCGGAACTCGCACCAGGCGGCGACCACGCGGACGCGATCGAAGAAGGCCAGCGCAATGGGCCAGATGGTGCGGCGCGAAACCGTTCCCGAAGCATCGGCATAGTGGATGCGGAGTTTGTGCTCCTGGCGGATGGCCAAGCGAATAGCCGGAAGTTCGCGATCGCCGATGGCGGGCAGAGGCGTTGCGGGCTTGGGGCCGGGGCCGACGAGGAGGGATGCGCCGTCGAGACTGTCCTTGAGGTCGGCCGGCAGCACGGCGGCGATCTTGGCCAGCGCGTTGCGGGCGGCCTTGCCGAGGGCACCGTCGGTCCGCTCGGCCACCCATCGCGAACCGAGCACGAGGGCCTCG
>JANYHP010000359.1 GCA_025359005.1 Hyphomicrobiaceae bacterium
ACGCAGGTGCTGATGCTGCGGCTCAAGTCCGACCTGCTCATCGCGCTGCTGGCCACATCCGACGGCACGCTCGACAAAGTGGCGCTGGAGTGGTCGGACGAGGTGGCCCTCACCGTAGTCATGGCCGCCAACGGCTATCCCGGCGATTACGCTAAAAACACCGAAATCAAAGGCCTGGACGCAGCAGCCAAGGTCGACGGCGTCGCCATCTTCCACGCCGGCACAAAAATCGTCGACGGCCGCCTTCTGGCCACCGGCGGTCGCGTGCTCAACATCTCCGCGCGCGGACGCAGCGTGCGCGAGGCCCAGGCGCGTGCCTACGCAGCAATCGATAAAATCCACTGGCCCGAGGGCTTCTGCCGCCGCGATGTCGGCTGGCGCGCACTGGCCCGCGCGGATGACTGAGGCCGGCAAAGCCGCGACGTTGCAACGCGCGATCCTGTTCGCGGCCATGGCTGAGGGCATCCTTGCGTTCATGGACGCGGTCGTGAAGCTACAGTCGGCGCGCTACGCGGTGCTCCAACTGGCCTTCCTGCGCTTCGCGGCGGGCTCCGTTTTCGCCGCCATCGTTTTCGCGGCCAACGGCCCGCACTGGCCGTCGCCGGACACGATCCGCTTCAACGCGCTGCGATCGCTGGTCGGCGTCGGCGCGGCGGTTGCGTTTTTCACCGGCCTGTCGCTGTTGCCGCTGGCGGAGGCCATGGCCATCTCGTTCGCAGCCCCGCTGATCCTGGCGGCGCTGGGTGTGCTGTTTCTGCGCGAGCGCTTCAGCCCGCGCATTGGCTTGGCGCTGCTGGCTGGTTTTGCCGGCATGCTGATCATCGTCGGCGGCCAGATCGGCGGGCAAGCCTACACCGCCGACACTTTGCGCGGGGCGCTCGCCGTGCTGGCCTCGACCGTGTTCTTCGCGGTGTTCCTCATCCTGCTGCGCATGCGCGCCAGCCGCGATCCGCTCCCCACCCTGCTGCTGTTCCAGAACCTTGGCCCGGCACTGGTTCTCGCCATCCCGGCGATGTTTGTGTGGCGCACGCCCGGTTGGCAGGACAGCCTCCAGTTTGCTCTCATCGGCCTGCTCGGCGTGTCCGGCCACACACTCATGATCAAAGCCTTCGCCCGCGCCGAGGCGACACGGCTGGCCCCTGTTCACTACATCGCGCTGGTGTGGGGCACGCTCTACGGCTGGCTGTTTTTCGGCAACCTGCCGGGCGTGGCAACCCTGGTCGGCGCCTGCCTGGTGGCCGCCGCCGCCTTCGTCGCCCGCAAGCACTGACGCAGAGCCGGCCTTCGGGGCGTCGTCACAACGCTTCGGCATGATGCGTGCACACCCGGCCGGGACGCGTCCCGACAACGGACGCCGGGGTCACGCTCTGTCCCAATTCGAGCCGTCTGGCTCTGCTAACGCTGTCGTCGGTCCGCGGTTGTGCCGAAGCCAGAAGCTCGATAGCCACACCCGCGGGCCCGACGGCCGCCGCAAGTCGGCCGGTACCGGGGCGCCAAGATCGGTCGAAAACGGATGCTACGCAACATAGGCTCGAACTGGTTCTTGATGGCCGTCACCGGACTGGCCACCTTTTTCCTCATGCCGCTCAATCTCGGAGAACTCGGTAACGCCCAGTACGGGGTGTGGCTGGTCATCTCGAGCCTCACGTCCTACCTATCGTTGCTCCATCTCGGCGTGCCGATGGCGTCGGTACGTCACATGACACAGGCAATTGCCGCGCGCGATACGGTGCAGCTCAACCGTGTCGTCGCGTCGTGTGCGGTGCTCTATCTCGCCCTCGGCATCGCGGTGGGCCTGGCCGGCATTCCGCTGCTGATGTTCTTCGAGGCGACGTACAGCCAACCGGAAGGCTTGAGCCAGCTCGCCCGCTTGGCCTTCCTGCTGTCGCTGTCCCAGACCGCCATCGGCTTCATCGCCTACATGCCCTACGCCATTCTTTCGGCCTATCAGTCCTTCGTGCCAAAGAACGCGATCATGGTCGCAGCCGTCCTCGTGCGGATCGCCATCAACATCGTCCTGGTCGTGTTGTTTCCCAATTTGCTGACGCTGGCCGTCGTGATGCTGGCCACGACGCTGTTCGAACTCGTCGTCGCGTGGGGCTTCGTGTTCGTCAGGTTTCCAGAGATTCGGCCGCGTTGGACCTATGTGCGCGCGGCGACGATCCGCGAGATCATGGGCTTCTCGGCCTACGTGTTCCTGATGGCGCTCGGCGGCCAGCTCTCGTTCCAGACCAGCGCACTGGTGATCGGCCACGCCATGACCAGCGCCGATGTGGTCAGCTTCGCCATACCCAACAGCCTGATGCTGATCCTGATGCAGTTCGTCACCGGTATCGCAAGCGTCATTATGCCGATGACCACCAGCCTGCAGGCGGCGGGCAACAAGGCCGAGTTGCGCGCCATCCTGCTGCGCTGGACCAAGATCTCGCTCGCCCTGTGCTGGTGTGCGGGGTTGTTCCTGCTGGTGTTCGGCCCGGATTTCCTGCGCTTCTGGATCAAGAAAGCCTACACGCCGGAGGCCGGCAGTGCGCTGCGCATCCTGATGGCCTCATACTTGATGTACCTGCCCGTTCGTGGCGTGGCGTTGCCGATGCTGATGGGCCTCGGCAAAGCCAAGGGCCTGACCATCGCGACGCTTGCCGCCGGCGTGCTTAATCTGGTGCTCAGCCTGCTGTGGGTTGGCCCTTATGGCATCGAAGGCGTGGCTTGGGCCGTGTTCGTGCCCAACGTGATGCTGACGATCGCCATGGCCTGGCTGATCTGCCACGAGCTTAGAATTCCCCTCGGCTTCTATCTTCGCGCCACCGTGCCGCTGTCGGCCGTCGGCGGTTTCGCCGGCCTCGCCGTGCTCGGCTGGTGGCACTTTCTGTGGGCCCCCAGCGGCCTGTTCGGACTGGGGCTGGCGGGCCTGCTGACGGTGCTGGTCTGCGCCGGCCTCTGGATCGGCCTCGTCCTCCGACATGATCCCCATGTCGCCGTCCCCCGCTTCGCCGACCTCGCTCGCGGGAGGCCGGCGTGACGACGATCTTCGCCCTTCTGCTCGCCCTTGCATTGGGTCTGGTCACTGCCGAATTTGCCGCGCGCCGTTGGCTGCGCAGTGTCGCCCATACCTATCCCTGGAAGCCCTACACGCACTTCGAGATCACGCCCGATCCCGCCGTGCTGCCGCAGTTGTCGCCGAAGACGACGTTCAAGGCCAACAGCCTCGGATTGCGCGGGCATGAAGCCCCGGCAGCCGGCCGGGTCCTGCGCATCGTGACCACCGGCGGCAGCGCCGTCGAATGCTTCTCGCTCGACGACAGCGAAGCCTGGCCCGCGCTGCTTGAAGCGCACCTGTCGGCAACCGAGGCGAAAGCCCGTCTGGGTGTCGACGCCGTCCACGTCCTCAATCTGGCCAAGTCCGGCTTCACCAACGAAGCCCTCGGCTACCTGGTGCCGCGCGTGCTCGATCGCGTGGGCCCCATCGACGTTCTGACGATCACCACCGGCACCTCCGCCGTCAACGCCTGGACCAAGGCGGGCACGCCGCCGTTCGCGGTCGCCCCCGGCCATGCTTGGGACGATATCCATTGGCATGGCGAGACCACGTTCGGCTTAACGCCCGCTACTTCCGCACTCGCTGAAATGGTGCGCCGCTGGCAGCACCTGCGCGCCCGCCCGGTGATCGCGCTGCGCAAGACGGGCGGCGCGCTGGCAGCCGGTCGCCGCGCCCGCATGCAGGCAACCGAGATGCGCGACACCACGCCCGATCCCGCCGCCTGGATCGCCGATTACGAAGCCTCGCTCGCCTCCCTCGTCCAGTCGGCATCGCGCTACGCCCGGCGCGTCGTTCTGCTCCGGCAGTCCTGGTTCGATGCTCCCAATCCCACCGAACACGAATTCGCCCAGTTCTGGCACGGCTTTGTCGGTGATGCGCCGGCCGGCGAGCGCGCGATCTTCTACAGCTATGACGCGTTCTCGAAGATGATGGCGGCAACGGACGCGGCCAACGTGCGCGTGGCGCAGCGGCTGGGGCTGGCAACGATCCGGCTCGCCGACGCCGTATCGCCGGATCTGGAGAACTACTACGATCAGATCCACTATGCGCCGGCTGGTGCCCGCAAAGTCGCCGCCTTCGTCGCCGCGGAACTGTTGCGGATCTTGAGCGCAGATCGCGCCGCTGAGGTCAAAGCAACCGCCTCCGATCAACGGCCGGCGGCCTGATCGATCTCCAGCCGCCTGCGCGGAGGGCGGTGAAATGGGGCATACCCCACGGTGCGATGGTGCGGCCGCGCAGAGCCACCGCTGGCGGAGCCGATTGCAACATGGCAGGCCCGATCGATATCGACGTGTGGACCTGGTCGCTGGAGCCCGCGCCGGATGTGCTCGCGCGCCTTTCGTCACATCTCTCCGATGCCGAACGGCAGCGCGCCGCCCGCTTTTTGAACCCGGCCCACGGCGCTCACTATGCAGCCGGCCGCGGCACCCTGCGCGAAGTCCTGGCCACCTGCACCGGCCGCGCCCCCCACGCGCTGCAGTTCGACGCCGGCCCTTCGGGCAAGCCGATGCTCCCCGGCGGCATCGGGAACCCCCACTTCAACCTCTCCCACACCGGCGCCTTTGCCGCGCTGGCTGTCACAACCGTCGCCGAGATCGGCATCGATATCGAGCGCATCCGCAGCATCGAGATGGACGTGGCCCGCCGCTTCTTCGCCCCCGCCGAAGTTGCAGCCATCCTGGTGTTGCCGGCCTCCGAGCACATGGCGGCGTTCTATCGCTGCTGGACGCGCAAGGAGGCCTTCGTCAAGGCGCTCGGCGACGGCCTGCACTTTCCGCTCGATGCGTTCGAGGTCTCACTCGACGTGGACCGCCCGCCGGTCCTGCGCGCCTTGGCCGGCACCGACGCTGCAAACCTGCACCACTGGCGGTTTGCCCATCTCCGGGCGGATGATCTGGCGCCGGGTCTGGTCGGTGCCATCGCCCTGAAAACCGCTGGCGACGATCGCCCACTGCGCCTGAATTTCCGCCAACCGTAAAACGCACCATGCACCGGCGCGGCAACGCGGCGCGATGACGCCGCCACCCCGCGCGATTAAGGCTAAAGCAACATTAAGGCGCGGCCAACAATCCCCCTATCCGCCGCGTGTGTTATACTGCTGGGCTGTGGTCGCGGATGCGATCCCGTCCTGGAGGGGGCGCTGGCATGAAGTTTGACTGAAGGCAGTCCATGGCGTTGCACCCTCCCTCCCAAAACCTCCTGTGGCCGACCTTTGTCGCCACCGTCGAACGACGCGGCACAGCCGTGGCGCTCGATTTCGGCACCGCCACCGTATCATTCCGGGATCTGGCCGACCTGGCGTTGCGTGCAGCCGCCACCCTGCAAGCGCTCGGCGTCGGCGCCGGCGACGTGGTCGCCCTGCAACTCCCCAAGCGCGCAACCACCTACGCGCTGATCCTCGGCTGCCTGCGCCTCGGCGCCATTTACGCGCCGCTCGATCCCAAGAACCCGGCCGCCCGCACCTTAGCCGTGCTCGGCCGCATCCGTCCCAAAGTCCTGATCACCGCTGCGGCGACGCCCAATCCATACGGCCGCGTCCTTGCCGCCCGCGCCGATGGCACCGTCGATACATCCGGCTGGGCAGCGCCGCTTTCGTTGGAACCACAGGCCGCGGCCCCCCGCCTCACGCCCGCCGACGCCGCCTACATCATGCACACCTCCGGCTCCACCGGCGAGCCCAAGGGCGCCGTCATCCCCCATCAGGGCGTCTGCAGCCTGATGCGCTGGTCGCGCTCCCTGCTGGGCGATGCTGATCAGCACTGCTTCACGGCGTTGAACCCGCTACACTTCGACAATTCCGTGTTCGATCTCTATTGCGGCCTTGTCGCCGGCGCGACGCTCGTGCCCATCGAAACCGCCGACGCGCCCGACCCCTCTGCTTGGGTGGCACGCATCACGGCCGCGCGCGCGAGCGTGCTGTTCTCGGTGCCGACGATGCTGCTGCTGCTGGACAAGGCAGGGTTGCTCACGCCTGCGTCATTGCCGCATGTGCGCGCGTTCGTCTTCGGCGGCGAAGGTTTTCCCATCGACGCCCTCCAGGCCGCGCACGCGCGCTTTAACGGCCACGCCCGCCTGATCAACGTCTACGGGCCGACGGAAACGAGCTGCATCTGCTCCAGCCTCGAGATCGACGCCGCGGCACTCGCCGCAGTGAACGGACCGTTCGCCTCACTTGGCCGCATGCACGCCGAGTTTTCCCATCGCGTGGTTGACGCCGATGGTCATCCCGTCGCCACCGATGCAACCGGCGAATTGTGGATCGGCGGCGCCAACGTCGGCCTCGGCTACTTCGGCCAACCCGAAGAAACCGCGCGCCGCTTCGTCCAGGACCCGCAACACAACAGCTATCGCCGCATCTTCTACCGCACCGGCGATCTCGTCCGCGAGGATGCGCAAGGCTACCTCTGGTTCCAGGGCCGCGCCGACAATCAGGTCAAGCTCGCCGGCCACCGCGTCGAACTCGAAGAGATCGACCGTGCTGTCGAAAGCTGTTCTGGTGTCACGCGCGCGCTGAGCGTGCTCGTGGACGCCGAGTTGGTGACTGTGTTCGAGGCATCCGCGCCCATCGCACCTTCGATTTTGGCAACAGCTATTGCCGCACGCCTCCCCGCCTACATGCGTCCCACGCGGTTCATCCAGAGTGCCGCTCTGCCCCTCAACGCCAATGGCAAAGCCGATCGCCGCGCGGTTCAGTCGCTGGCCACACCGCGTGCGGCCTCATCGTCCACCATGGCCGAACCGTCCACGACCATAACGACAACCCACGCCCGTGTCCGCGACGCCTGGCGTCTGGCTCTCGGCCAGGAAACCTTCGCCGACACCGACAGCTTCTTCGATCTCGGCGGCACCTCGCTGGGCTTGATGCGCGTGCACGCAACGTTGACCGCTGGCGGCTCGCACACCCTGTCGTTGATTGATGTGTTCGCCAATCCCACGATCGAGCGCATCGTCGCGTTTCTCGATCGCGTGCCGTCCGCGCAAAAGTCCACCGCGCCGTCGTCCGCCGCTCACGAACGCGCACGCCAGCAACAAGCAGCTTTGCAGCGCGCGCGCGCCCGTTCGACTGGCTCGACCTCATGACACACGACGCAACGGCGCCCGCGACCACTGCGGATGATCTCCACCCCGGCTCGATCGCCATCGTCGGCATGGCCGTGCGCGTGCCCGACGCCGCCGATATCGCAACCTTCTGGCAAAACCTGCTCGCCGGACACGAGAGCATCCGCGACCTGTCACTCGATGAACTCGACGACGACTTCGACGCAGCAACGCGCGCGGGTCACAGCTACGTTCGGCGCCGTCCCATACTCGACGGCATCGAGAATTTCGACGCCGCCTATTTCAACATGTCGCCGCGCGAGGCAGCCCTCACCGACCCCCAGCAGCGCATCTTTCTCCAATGCGCCGTCAGCGCTCTCGAAGATGCCGCGATCGACCCCGCGCGCGCCAAGGGTGCCATCGGCGTCTTTGCCGGCAGTGCGCTGAATACCTATTTCCTGCGTCACGTGCTTGGCCGCGAAGCGGCGATCCGCGCCTTCACCAGCGATTTCCAGGTGGGCCACTATCCCGAACTACTCGGCGCCATGCCGGATTTCATCGCCACGCGCACCGCCTACAAGCTCGACCTCAAGGGACCGGCGGTCACCGTCCAGAGCGCCTGCTCCACGTCTCTGCTGGCCGTCGCGCAAGCCTGTCAAAGTCTGCAGCTCTACCAATGCGACGCGGCCCTCGCCGGCGGCGTCTCGGTGTCGGTGCCGCAGCACCGCGGCTATGAAAGCCTCGACGGCGGCATGGTCTCCGCCGATGGCCGCGTTCGCCCGTTCGATGCCGCAGCCAACGGCACGGTATTCGGCAGCGGTTGCGGCGTCGTCGTCCTCAAGCGCCTGGAAGACGCCATTGCAGCCGGCGATCCCATCTACGCCGTCATCCGCGGCATCGGCGTCAACAACGACGGCGGCGACAAGGTCGGCTTCACCGCGCCAAGCGTCTCGGGGCAAACCGATGCGATCCGCTTGGCCCACGCCAACGCCGGCATTGCGCCGCGCGATATCGGCTACATCGAAGCACACGGCACCGCCACGCCACTCGGCGACCCGATCGAAGTGCGCGCCGCAACCGAGGCGTTCGCCGGTTCCAACGCCACGCCTCGCTCTTGCGTGCTCGGTAGCGTCAAAGCCAACGTCGGCCATCTCGATGCCGCCGCCGGTGTCGTCGGCCTGATCAAAACCGCGCTGATCCTGCATCACGAAACCCTGCCACCACAGATCAACTACACCACGCCAAACCCCGCCATCGATTTCGCATCCGGCCCGTTCCGTATCGCCTCAGCGCGGCAAGCGTGGCCCCGTGCAGCGCGTCCCCGCATGGCCGGCGTCAGCGCCTTCGGCGTCGGCGGCACCAACGTGCATCTGGTCTTACAGGAGGCACCGGCCCAACCAGCCATCGCCGCACCGAATGATGACGCCGTCATCATTCCCCTGTCGGCAAAGTCCCCGGCCGCCTTGTCCCGCTTGGCAGCCCGCCTCGCCGATGTGCTGCAAGGCCCCGACGCCCCACGCCTCGCCGACATTTCCAAGACGCTCATCGACGGTCGCCGCGCACTGCCGTATCGCGTGGGCCTGGTCGCAAACAATCCAGCCGACGCGCACCGCCAACTTGCAGCCGCCGCAACCATCACTCAACCCGCCGCCCCTGTGACGTCGAAAAAAATCGTCTTCATGTTTCCCGGCCAGGGCTCCCAATATCCCGGCATGGCGTCCAGCCTCTATGCCCGCGATGCCACCGTGCGGCACTGGATCGATCGTGGCGCGGAATGCGCAAAACCCGTGCTCGGTCTCGACATCCGGCCGCTGCTGTTCGATACCGCAGTCGGTGACGACGACGCGCCGCACGCGCTCCGCGACACGACCCTGGCGCAACCCGCACTCTACATCGTCGAGCATGCGCTCGCAAAATGCCTGGTGCAGAACGGCTGTACGCCGCACGCGATGATCGGCCATAGCCTCGGTGAGTTCGTCGCAGCAACGCTTGCCGGCGTCTTCAGCTTCGAAGACGGCTTGCGGCTCGTCGTCGAACGCGGTCGCGCCATGCAGGCACTGCCCGGCGGCGCCATGGCGGCCGTCCGCGGCAGCCGTGCCGATGTCGAGAGCGCGCTTGTCCCCGGCGTGGAAATCGCCGCGATCAACGCGCCGCAGCTCATCACCGTCGCCGGCACTTACGACGCAGTGTCCGTTTTCGAGCAGCGCGCCGAAGCCGCCGGCCTGATCGCGCGGCGCTTGCACACCTCGCACGCTTTCCATTCCACGATGATCGAACCAGCCGTTGCTGGCCTTGAAGCCATTTGCCGCACGGTCCAATTCTCAGCGCCCACCGTGCCGTTCGTCAGCGCCGTGACGGGAACCTGGATCACCACCGAAGACGCAACCTCGCCCGCCTATTGGGCACGTCATGCACGCGCGCCCGTGCTCTTTGCCGACGCGCTCGCGACCCTTGCGACGCATGGGCCAAGCCAGTTCGTCGAAGTCGGCCCCGGCCGCACCCTGTCGACATTCGCGCGCCAGTCCGCAGCCGGAATTGCGGCGGCATCCATCATCCCGACCCAACCCGAAGTCGCCGATCGCGTCGACGACACCCGCCTGTTCCTCAACGCCCTTGCGCAACTCTGGGCCGCTGGCGCGCCGGTGCAGCTTCCCACACCGGTGGTCGCTCGCCGCATCGCCCTGCCGACCTATTCTTTCGAACCGACGCGCCACTGGATCGATCTGCCGATCGCGCAGCCAGTCCCAACGCGTCCTGTCGCCAGCAATCTCCCGCAATCGCTTTTCGTCCCTCCTGATCCCGTCAGCAAAGAAGCACCGATGCTCGATCATAAAGCCCGGTTGACCCGCGACATTGTCGGCATACTCGAAGAGCTGTCCGGCGCGCCCATCGATCGCGCGTCGCAAACACTGTCGTTCCTCGAACTCGGCTTCGATTCGCTCTCGCTCGGCCAGGTCGCGCAGCGCATTCATAAGCAGTTGGGCGCCAAGATCGGCTTCCGCCAGTTGCTCTCGGACGTGCCGACGATCGCCGCGTTAGTGGATCATTGCGCGCCCATCGTGCAGCCCACTGCCACACCGTCGCCCACCCCAGTTGCCACCGCTTCGCCGTCACCGGCCGTTACGCGTCCGCTTGAGAGGTCTCCCGTCGCGCCGCCGTCAGACGGTTCGACTGACGCGCTGATGCGCGAACAACTCGCAACCCTCGAGCGTGTCATCGCGCTGCAACTCCAAACGCGGCAGACGCCGGCAGCGCTCGCACGCATCGCCAATGACAGCGTGCATGCAACGCCAACTGCGCAGTCAAAGCCCGTCCCGCTATCCGCAGCCACCGACGACGCCATCGGCGGCGAGCGCTTCAAGATGTTCGCGCCCCGGTCGCGCGCCGCCGCAACGTCCACAGGCCTCACAACCCAACAGCAGCAGCTGATCTCCTCACTGATCGCACGCAGCGACCGCAAATTCGCATCCTCCAAAGCCGACACGCAATCGACCCGCGCCGTCCAGGCTGATCCGCGCTCCGCAAGCGGCTTCCGTGCCGAGTGGAAAGATCTCGTCTATCCGCTAGTCGTCACGCGCTCGGCCGGCGCCAAGCTCTGGGACGCCGACGGCAACGAATTCGTCGATCTGGTCAACGGCTTCGGCCAAACCATGTTCGGCCACGCACCGGCGTTCGTCACCGACGCCATCAAAGCCCAACTCGACAAGGGCTTTGCGATCGGGCCGCAGACGCCGCTCGCCGGCGAAGTCGCAACCGAACTCGCTAGCATGCTCGGGCATCAGCGCGTGGCCTTCTGCAACACCGGCTCGGAGGCCGTGATGGCCGCCATGCGCATCGCCCGCGCGGTCAGCGGCCGCAGCAAGATCGTCTTCTTCGGCGGCGATTATCACGGCCAGTTCGACGAAGTGCTCGCCAAAGGCCTCAGCCGCCGCGCACCAGCCCCCGGCGCGCAGCCCGCCGCCGCCGGCATTCCGTCCGAAAGCGTCTCCAACATCGTCGTCCTCGCATACGACGCGCCCGAAAGCCTCGACTACATCCGTGCGCACGCCCACGAACTGGCGGCAGTGCTCGTCGAACCCGTGCAAAGCCGTCATCCGGCTTTGTTTCCAGAGCGTTTCCTGCGCGACCTGCGGCAACTCACCACCGATCAAGACATCGCGTTGATCTTCGACGAAGTCGTCACCGGCTTCCGTGTGCATCAGCAGGGCGTGCAGGGCCTGCTCGGCTTCACGGCCGATATCGCGACCTATGGCAAGGTGCTCGGCGGCGGCATGCCACTCGGCATCCTCGCGGGTTCCGCCAAATACCTCGACGCTCTCGATGGCGGGCAGTGGCAGTTCGGCGATGCGTCGGTCCCCGAAGTGGCGCCCACGTTTTTCGCCGGCACCTTCGTTCGCCATCCGCTGACGATGGCCGCCGCCAAAGCCGTCATCGCGCACCTCAATGCCGCAGGTCCGTCGCTGCAAACCACGCTGTCGGCAACCACCAAAGCGCTGGTCTCAGACCTCAACGCGTTGTTCGCGCAGCGGGGCATCAAATCGCGTGCCGAAGTCTTCTCGAGCTTCTTCTATGTCAATTGTGCAGCGGAAGACCCGCTGGCCAGCCTGCTGTATCCGTTGTTGCGCCTCGAAGGCTTGCACATCGCCGAGAGCTTTCCCTGCTTTCTGACGACGGCGCATGGCGCGGCCGATCTCGCCCACATCGTTGCGGCCTTCGATCGCGCCCTCGCAGCACTCCAAGGCGTCAGCATCCTTCCCGCCGCTGCTGACGCGAACCTGCCCGACACAATCCCGCCGACCGCCGCGCAACATGAGATCTATCGTGCAGCCCAACTCGACGATCGCGCCTCTTGTGCCTTCAACGAGCAGGTGACACTCACCTTTGACGGCTCGGTGGACGCCGCCCAACTTGCTGCCGCCCTCGACGATCTCGTCGCTCGCCACGACGCGTTGCGCGCATCGTTCGGCCCCACCGGTGAGCACATGACCATCGCGCGCACGCGCGCCGTGACTATGGCGGTTCGCGATCTGTCGTCGGATCGTGCGCCCGATCAGGCACTCAATGCAGCCCTTGTTGTTAGCGCACGCACACCGTTCGATCTGGCACACGGACCCTTGCTGCGCGCCACGTTGTTCAAACAGGCCACGACGCAGCACGTCCTGGCGCTCACCGCGCACCACATCGTTTGCGATGGCTGGTCGTTCAACGTACTCGCTTCCGAATTGGCCGAGCTCTATGCGGCGCGCATGCAGAGCCGCGCGCCCGCGCTCGAACCGCTTCTCTCCTTCCGCGACTTCGCCCGCGCCGATGCGGCGGCGGCCACGTCCGAAACCCGCGCCTTCTGGGCCGATCTCTATCGCGTCGTGCCCGAACCGCTCGATCTGCCGCTCGACCGCGCACGCAGCGAACAGCGCACCTGGGCCGGCGCCACCGCCACCGGGCACATCGAGGCCGACATTGTCTCGGCGTTCAAGAAGTCCCTCGGCCGCAGTGGCGTCACGCTCTTCAGCGGTCTCTTTGCAGGCTTGCAGCTGGTGCTCGGCCGCCTCGGCAACACCGATGACGTCGTATTGACAGTGCCGATGGCCGGGCAAAGCAAACTCGATGGCCAAAGCATGGTCGGCCACGCCGTCAACTTCCTGCCGCTGCGCGCAGCGATCGATCAAAGCGGCAGTTTCTCCAGCCACCTCAAGAAAGTTGCAGCCCATCTCAACGCCGCGCTCGCTCACCAGGATTATACGCTGGGCTCGCTGGTCACAGACCTCGGATTGAAGCGCGATATCGGCCGCACGCCGTTGAGCGACGTGCAATTCAACCTTGAGCGCCTCCCCGAGCCGATCGAAGTTCCGGGCGCGCGCATGACCATGGCGCCTGCGTCCAAGGCCGCGGTCAACTTCGATCTCTTCTTCAACATGATCGAGAGCCGCGACGGGCTGCGCATCGATGTCGACTACAACACCGACATTCTCGACGCCGCGACCATCGCACGTTGGATCGGTCACCTGCGCACGGTGATCGCCGCCGTAACCTCGGCGCCGGAAACCCCGATGGCACAGGTCGATCTGCTTGATGCGGATCAACGCGCAGATCTGCTCCAGGATTTCTCAGCCACCGCGCGCCCCTTTGATCGCAGCGCCAGCGTGCACGAACTGATCGCGCAGCAGGCGCGGCTCACACCAGCAGCCCGCGCGGTTGCCTGTGGCTCGACGGCCTTGACGTACGCCGAGCTGGACGCAGCAGCCAACAGGCTCGCCCACTATCTGTCACGCACGGTGCTTGGGCCCGGCGGTCGCATCGCCGTGGCTGTCGACCGCTCAACCGACATGCTCGTTAGCCTCCTCGCAGTGATGAAAGCGGGACACGCTTACGTGCCGCTCGATCCCACCCATCCGCCGGCGCGTCTCGCGGCGACGCTCGCCATGGCCCGCGCAAGTGCGCTGATCGTGGCCGACAGCGCGTCTGCATCCTGGGCGCCCACCGCAACGCGCGTGCTGGCATTGCAAAGCGCGTACGCCGAGATTGCGCGCATGCCGGCCACGCCGCTCGGCGTCTCCAGCGCGGCGCAAGGCGACATGCCTGCTTATGTGATCTTCACGTCGGGCTCCACGGGCACGCCGAAAGGCGTCGAGGTCCCACACCGCGCCGTCGTCAATTTCCTCCTGTCGATGGCTGACGAGCCCGGCTTCACCGCGGACGATCACCTTCTCGCGGTCACCACTATCTGCTTCGACATCGCCGGCCTTGAACTCTTCCTCCCGTTGGTGACCGGCGGGTCGTTGACGATTGCCACGCGCGAGGATGTGCAGGACGGGTTCGCGGTTGTGGACATGTTGCGCACATCGCGTGCAACCGTCATGCAGGCGACCCCATCGCTGTGGCGCATGCTGCTGGAAGCCGGCTTCGTGCCGCGCCAGAACCTCAAGATGTTGTGCGGTGGCGAGCCATTGCCGCGCGACTTGGCCGATCAACTCAACCGCAACGACGCGCCGCTGTGGAACCTTTATGGTCCAACGGAGACGACGATCTGGTCGGCAGCCGGCCGCGTTGGCGCCGGTGCCGTCGACATCGGTAACGCCATCGCCAACACCCAACTCGTCATCCTCGATGCCGACGATCGCCTTATACCCATTGGCGTCACGGGCGAATTGAACATCGGCGGCGCCGGTCTCGCGCACGGCTATTTCGATGCACCCGACCTGACCACCGCGGCCTTCCGCGATGTCGCACTGGCTCCCGGCCGCCGCAGCCGCCTCTATCGTACCGGCGATCTGGCGCGCCGCTTGGCCGATGGCCGCATCGTCTTGCTCGGCCGCCGCGATCAGCAAATCAAGCTGCGTGGCTACCGCATCGAACTCGAAGAGATCGAAGCCGTTTTGCGGGCGGTCCCCGGCGTTGCTGCCGCAGCCGTTGCCGTGCGCGGCGACGCGCAGGACGCGCAATTGATCGCCTTTGTCGTCACCCGCGACGGTGAAAGCCTGCAGTCGAAGGCCATCCAGGCGCGCGTCGCGCAGGCGACAAAGGATCATGTCGCGCAGGCGACAAGGGATCGCGTCGCGCAGGCGACAAGGGAGCGCGTCGCGCAGGCGACAAGGGATCATGTCGCAAGCAAGCTTCCCGCCTACATGGTGCCGGCGCGGTTTGTGTCGATCGATGCCTTGCCGATGACGGGCAACGGCAAGCTCGATCGCAAGACGCTTGCCACGCTGCCCATTCCCCACTCCGACGCGTTTGTGGACAAGGCTGCGGACAAGTCCGCCACCAAGCCGACGCTGGTCGCCCTCGCGCCAGCCCCCGCGCTCGCCACCCCGGCCGCCACCGCCATGCACCAGCGCATCAGGGCCGTCTGGTGCGACGTGCTCGGCCTCACGGATGTGGCGACGGACACGCGAATTTTGGATCTGGGCGCCGACAGCCTGCATTTGTTCCGCATCGCCGCGCGCTTGCACGCGATGGACCTACCGCTTCAGGCACGGGATTTGCTTCGCCATCCGACAATCGCCGAGCAGGCGCGTCTGGCCGAGAGCCGGCTCGCTCTATCCACACCCGGCGACGCCGCACCATCCGATGTCGATGCCTTTGCACCGCCGAGCCTGTCGCTCTCCGCGTATCGGTCCGGCGCCCGGCGCAACAGGCCTGTCCGCCCATGATCCGCGACGATCTCCAAAACGCCATGCCGCCTGCGCCCAGCGACCCGGACGTGGCGCTTCCGTGCGCGCTTGGCCAGCAACGCTTCTGGTTCCTCGAACAGTTCGAGCCGGGCAATCCCGCGCTCAACGTGGCCGTGCGCTGGCAGATGCGCGGCGCAGTGTCCGACGCAGCGGTTGAATACGCCTTTGCAACGCTCGTCCAGCGTCACGAAATTCTCCGCACGCGCTTCGTCGATCGCGACGGCGAGCCGCATCAGATCGTCGTCAACGATCCACAAACCAAGATCACGCTCGTTGATCTCAGCCGGCTGACACCTGATCAACGCGCATCCGAGACCGAGGAAATCTCGCTGCGCGAAGCCCGCCGGCCCTTTGACCTTGAGACAGGCCCCCCGGTCCGGCTCGCCATGTTGCGCCTCGACGAGACCAGCATCGTCATCCTGCTCACCATGCATCATATCGCGACCGACGGCTGGACGATGGGGCTGCTCGCCCACGAGTTCGGCGTGTTGGTGCAGGAGGCCTTGTCGGGCAACGGCGAAAAACTGCAACCGCTTGAAATGCAGTATGCCGATTACGCGCTGTGGCAGTCCGACATGGTGTCTGGCGGCGCTTTCGATGCCGATGCGGACTACTGGCGCGCAACGCTCGCCGACCTGCCGCGCTTCGAAGTCGCGCCTGACAAGCCCCGTCCACCCAAGCTCGGCACCGCCGGTGATTTCCGCCTGCGCAACATCGCGCAAACCGTCATGGACCCCATCGAAGCGCTTGCCCGCCACCAGGGCCAGACGATGTACACCCTCGCCGCGTCGGCGCTGGCGATGGCGCTGGCTGCCGAGACCGGCCGCACCGACGTCGTAATGGGAACACAGGTTGCGGGCCGCGAGGATCTGCTCCTCGAGCCGATCGCCGGATTGTTCATCAACACGCTCGTTCTGCGCTTCGATCTGGCGCGCGCGACGACGGCCCGCGCCGTCAACGACCACTGCCGCGCAGTTATCGATGGCGCGATGGCGCATCAGCGCTTTCCGTTCGAGAAGCTCGTTGAAATTCTCAACCCGCCGCGCGACGCCGCGCGAACGCCCCTCTATTCGGTCAATTTCACGCTGATCCGTCCGGTTATCCAGTCGGAACGCTTCGGCGATGTCGACCTGATCTCGTGGCCCTCGCAGATGACGGGCGCTCAATACGATCTGCTGTTCTTCATGGTCAAGCGCGACGACGGTTGGCGCATGGTCTGCGAATCGAGCAGCGCCCTCTACGACGTGACGACACCGGATCGCATCCTCGCTCGCTGGGAAGCGGCGCTGCGCCACCTTCTCGCAAATCCTGACACCGACCTGCGCACGAACCCTGTCCCGCTCGGCGCGTCGACGATCGTGGTGGCCTCGCCAGCACGTCAGCCGTCCGCCGAGGCCGCGCCAGCGGCACCCGATCTCGACGCCAGCATTCTGGCGATCTGGCGTGATTGCCTCGGCCGGCCAGATCTTGGCATGGACGCGCACTTCTTCGACAACGGCGGCCATTCGCTATTGGCCCTGCGCATGCTGTCGCGCGTGCGCGCCTTGACCGGCGAGGCGATCCCGGTGGCGCGCCTGTTCGAGAACCCGGTACTCGCTGATTTTGTCGCCTGCCTGAAGCCCGACAGTGGGCGCGCCGCCGACCCGCAGATCGCGCACATCCAGACGTCGGGCACATTGCCGCCGGTCATCGCGCTGAACGATGGTGCGGTCTACAACGCCATCGCCCAGCATCTCGGCCGCGATCGCCCCTTCATCGATCTGCATCTGGTCGGCCGCGATGCGATGACGGCCGGCCGGCGCCACGAAACCTTCGAGGAGTTTGCTGCCGAAGCCGTGCGCCTTATCAAGCGCGCGCAGCCCCAGGGGCCGTATACGGTGCTGGGTCATTGCATCTTCGGCGCCGTGGCCTATGAGGCCGCCCAGCAATTGCGGCGCGCCGGCGACGAGGTGTCGCTCGTCGTCATGCTCGATACATTGGCGCCGGGTTACGTCGAAGATATGCCGCTGCACGATCGCCTCGTGCGGCGCCTGCAGCTGCTTGGCTCGTCGGGGCGCTACTTCATCGAACTGGCGGGCAAGCTGCATAAGGGCGAACTCGCGCTTCCCTCTGTGCTGTTCCAATACGGCTTCATTCGCCGAAATGGGGTCTTGAACCTGCTTGAACGCACGGGTGTGGTACGCCCGGTGGTGCATACGCCGGAAGAGTACGCTGAGATCGTCTTCGGCAATCATCTGCTGGATGCGCGCCGCGCCTATCGTCTCAAGCCCTATGCGGGAGATGTGCTGCAGTTCCGTGCGCACACCGCCCGCGAGGGTCGCCTGTTCGACAAGGGCTTCGGCTGGGGCCGCTGGATTGCCGGCGCCTATGATGTCATCGAAGTGCCGAGCGACCACTTCTCCATGATGCGCGAGCCGTCTGCTCAAGTCATCGGGCAGGAAGTGGCCCGCCGCCTGGACGAAATCGAGCGCAATGAGAAACACCGCTGATGCCGCGTTCCTGTTGAACCGGCCACCCGGTAGCCAGGAAGTTTGGCCGGATGCCTCTGCATTCTGACACGCGCGCCGCCCTTGCCATCGCATTGCTCGCAACCCTGGTGGTTGCCGCGTCAGGCCTCTGGCTGTTGCGACCGATGGTAAGGCTCGGCCTTGTCGCGACAGGCCCCGCCCAACCCACGGGCCCGTGGCCGGTCGGCGAACTCGACACCGCCGTCGCTCTGAAAACTGCAACGTCGTCGCAGACCGCCGATGTCGCGGTGCACCTCTGGTATCCGCGGCACTCACAGTCTGCCGCACCCGATGCACCGCGCCCGGCCCTCGTTGTTTATGCGCCCGTCTGGGCCGACAAGCGCACCGACAACACGGCCTTCACCGCAGCGTTGGCGAGCCAGGGTTTCGTCGTCGCCGCCATCGACGATATCTACAACGACCCCGAATCTCTCGATGCATCTGCCGACGATACGCGCGTTCGCCGCACGCTGCTGGACTTCTCCGGCGAGGACGGCCGCCGCCGCATGATCACCGCCTTCGACCGGCGCCTGGAATTGAGCGCGGCAAAAGTCTCAAGCGTGCTCGATGCCCTCATTGCAAACGCGGATCGCTTGCCCGCCGCAGCCCGCTTCGATCCCACCCGCATCGGCATGGCCGGCGCCTCCTTTGGCGGCGCGACCGCTGTCGAAGCAGCCGCGCGCGATACGCGCATCCGTGCCGTGCTCAATCTCGATGGCTGGCTGCGCGGCGTGGCCGCCACGCGCTCACTTGGTGTGCCGTTGTTGAATGCCAACAGCACGCGCGGCATGCCCGACGCCGCCGTCCTCAACGCACCCGACGCCAATCCCAATCACAAGTTTCTCGCCGAGCGCTCGCGCGAAACCATGGCCATCCTCGAGCGCGAGCTGAACGCACCATCCGGCGCGGTCGATATCACCATCGCCGGCGCCAGCCACGGCGACTACAACAACGAACTCTACGATCAGCGACGCTGGATGCAATGGCGACCCTGGCGGCGGACGCTGATCGCGCCCGAGCGGCAGCGCTTGATCGTGGATGCCTACGCCACCGCATTTTTCGCCCGCCATCTCGTCGGACAGCCAGCGCCACTGCTGCGCCAAAGCCCCTCGCCCTTCCCCGAGGTCGCAATTCGACTGGGACCGACGCGCCATACGGAGTAGAGAGTGCAAACCGCCGGTTCTCCGCGCTGAAAGGCCAAGCCCAATGTCCACGCCGACGACGACACCTGCCTCAAATCCCGCGGCACCGACATCGGACTTGCTCTACACAGTCGCCGGTTCTGTCGGCCATGTCGTGCTCAACCGGCCGCACGCGCGCAACGCGCTCACCTTCGCCATGTACGACCAGCTTGCCACCATCTGTCGCGATGCCTCCGGCGATGGCTCGTTGCGCGTGCTGGTCATTTCCGGCGCCGGTGGCAAGGCGTTTGCGGCAGGCACGGACATCGCGCTGTTCCGCGATTTTCAGGGCGCAGCGGACGGGCTCGGCTACGAAGCAAAGATGGAGACGCGCCTCGGCGCTATCGACGCCTGTGCCATACCCGTTATTGCAGCCATTTCCGGTGCCTGCACCGGCGGCGGCGCGGCGATCGCCGCCTGCTGCGATCTGCGCCTTGGCAGCGCAGACATGAAATTCGGCTTCCCGATTGCGCGCACTCTTGGCAATTGCCTGTCGGCCGCCAGCTTGGCGAAACTCGTCTCCCTGCTGGGCGAAGCGGCGGTGACCGAAATGCTCCTGACCGCGCGGCTTTTCGATGCCGATGATGCCCGGCGCAGCGGTCTCGTCTCGGAAATTCTGCCGACGCACGACGCGGTCATTGCGCGCGCACTCGCTCTCGCCACCGACATCGCGACCCTGGCACCGCTGACGCTCTCCGTCACCAAGACGCTGCTGCGTCGCATCCGCACCGATGGCGCCAAGGCGGCCGACCACGATCAGCTCACCCGCGTGTATGGTAGCGCCGACTTCCGTGAAGGCCTGACGAGCTTCCTCGCCAAGAAGCCACCCAAATGGGAGGGGCGATAGCGCATTTTTCTGAGAGGTCGGACCGGTTCGCCGCAGACTATGCGACCAGTGCAGTGTCAGGTCTTTTTCACCGCCGTCTGCCGGATCGGCGCGAACAGCAGCATGTGTCGCTTCTTGAAGTCTGTTGATTTTATAACCTCGGCGACGACGCCGCGGCGGTCGATCTGCCCACCTTTGAGCGCGCCTACCTGCGCCTCCAGCACGGCCGCAGGCGGCTGCGCGCCAAGCAGCAGCTCGTGCACCCAACCGACATACTCCGCATCGTCGCGGCTGGCCGGCGCATGCAGCTCGGTAAACCAGTCGCTTTCGGCAAGGCCCTTCACGAGATCGAGCACGTCGCGCCCCCGGTCGAGTTCCTGCGCGTAGTCGAGCAGGCCCTGGCCGTCTGGCTCGTGATGGAACACCAGACAGAACGCGTAGCCGACCTTGCTCGCCGAGGTGACGCCAGCGACCTTGAACTTCTGCGCGTCGCAGCCGTGGGCGGCAGCCCCGTCGACCGCCTTGATCGTCTGGCGCACGACGTCGAACGCCGGCTTGCGTTCGCCGACCGCCCAGCCGCTGTTCGTCTTGTTCTGAGTGACAAGACCCATCTGCCCCTCGAAGTCCGACCAATAGGGCTCATCCAGCAACTCGTAGAAGAACACCGCCTCGATATTGAATTTGGCCTGCTGCCGGCGCAGCGCCTTGATCATCGATCGCAATCCGTCAGCTTGGCCGACCGGGCCATCCTTGTGGCTGCCGTAGGGATGGTTGATCTCGGTGATCCAGATCGGTTTTCCATAGGACGCCAGCCGCGCGAAAACCTCATCGGTTTCTTCGCGGTAGGCGTGCCAGACGGTCAGATCCCACGCGACGCCGTCGACCAGCAGGCGGTCGAACACGCCCATATGGCCCCACCCCGCCGTACCGATCGCTTTCTTCAATTGCGGATCGACGGACACGATGCCGTCCGACAACCCCTTGAGCACCGCACTGACCTTTTTCCACCGCGCGCCGACATATTCCATCATCGTCATGCCGCCGGCGATGCCCATCGAGCAGGGATAGACCTTGCCGTCGTCCTGCGTCTCACATGGCTTCAGCAGGGCATAGTTCTCCAGTTCGTTGCCCAGTTCCCAGACCTTGATGTCGCCCTTGAAACGGGCCGCAATCGTCACCGCGAAATTGAACGACTTGGCGTAGATGACCTGTTCCGTCTCGTTGGCGAGATCCACCGGTGGCGCGAGCAGCGGCAGGATCTGCAGCCCCCTGTTGCGCGCCAGCGCGACGAGATCGGCCAGCGCCGGCACCTGATCCAGCGACGTCACATTCACGCGATACGACTTGGCGCCGAGCGCCGTCAGCAGATCGAGCTGCTGGGTAAACGGAACGCCGGGATACGCCACGAACGGATGCCCGTTGGCGCCCCAAAGAATGTCGCCGGCCTCGACACGTGCCGGCGCGGCCGCAGCCGCCAGCACACCAATCCCGAGCAGCGCCGAGACAACCGATCGCCTGAGGCGCCGACCAAGCCGCAGCAGCCCGCGCATCGACGCAGCGTGGGCATTGGCTTGGCCGCGACGTGTCCGCGAAAGTGACTGGACCATAAGACCTCGCCAATTGAAAATGACCGGCCGCCACTTTGCAGACCTCTTGGCTCGCGTTCATGGCTGCCAACGACACGCCAAAGCGTCTCATTCGTTCCGCCGGACGGCAATTTGGTCGAATGACGTTTTGTTTCAGGCCGTCATTATCGAAAGAGGGTGGGGCTACTCGAAAGGAGTAGCCTACCTCGAAAAAAACGGAGTGTGGCCGCAGGCAGCGTGCACCTATGCTCAAGTCCAAGATAATGGGTGAGCATACAAGTCCCAGGCACATCAACGGGCAACGTCACGGGGTGTCGTCGGCTGACGACAGCGGCCGCATGCAACTTCCGCACATATCTTCAAGAACGAACGTCTCTTCAATACCGAGCGCCACTTCAATAACCGACCAGCGTTTGAAGCATCACCCGGTCGCTGTAACCTTCGCACGGGCCCGAACGGCTGTGCTCCCGGCCCATTCACTGTGGTTGTTTTCCCTAATGCGACGCAGTGCTTGCCGGATGCAGCGCCACTTGGGAACATGCCGGCGTTGCCGAGGGCGTGCGTCAGGACGCGCGTCGTTTTTACATATCCCGAGCGCCATCTGAGCCCTTGGGGAAAATCAGAGAGCCGCCATGCAAGATCGCCCCACCCACGCCAAAGAGACCAGCCGCGATCTGGCGTCCTTGGCGCCGTCGTTCGGCGGCGGCGACGAAGCGCAACATCTGAACTATTCCGAGATCGTCCGCTTTCTGAAAAGATATGCCGGGGTCATCGCTGCGGTCACCGCACTTTCGACAGCGCTCAGCATGCTGTATTCACTGACGGCGACACCCATCTACACCGCCCACGCGCAGATCCTGATCGAGAGCCGCCTGCCGCAAGCCCTGCGCGATCAGCTCGGCGAAGCGAGCCTCGCCCTCGACAGCCCGCAGATCGAAAGCCAGATCGCGATCCTGCGGTCGCAGCAGGTCGCCCGCGCCGTCGTCGACAAGCTTAAACTTCAGAGCGATCCGGAGTTCGGTCCCGACGCGTCGCCTGGCCTGTTCGGCCTCGGGCGCTATCTGTTCGGCGGCGAAAGCACCGCGGCGCAAAAGCTGGCCAATGACAGTGCCACGATTCAGGCCTTCCAGAACAACCTCGAAGTGCGCCGCTACGGCCTGTCCTACGTGCTCGATGTCATGTTCTCGGCCAAGGACCCGGCCAAGTCGGCGCGCATCGCCAATGCCATGGCGGATGCCTATCTGGCCGACCAGCTGAACGTGAAAGTCAGCGCCGCCCGGCAAGCCAGCGACTGGCGCGAGGAACAGGTGATCCGCCTGCGCGAGCAGATGAACAAGGCGGCGCGTGGCGTGCAGGAATTCAAGGCCCGGCGCGACTATCGGATCGGCGGCGTGCGCGAGCAGCCGCGCGAGCCCGTGGTCGAGAGCAAGGATGGCGCGGCGTCCACACCGGCGCCACAAGTGGCAGCACCCGACAAGCGCGATCTCCACGCCAACACGCTCGAAGAACTCGAAGTCACGGCACAGGCCTACCGCAAGATCTACGAGACCAATCTTCAGTCCCACATCGACGCCGTGCAGCGCCAGGCGCTGCAGTTCAACGACGCACGTGTGATCACCGCGGCGACGACGCCGCTTGCCGCCAGCTTCCCCAAGACCAAGCTGCTCGTGCTGTTCGGCTTGACGATGGGCGCCTTGCTCGGGCTCGCGTTGGCGATCATCATGCAGGCGTTCGACCGGTCGGTCGCCACGCCCGCGCAGATCGAGGATGGCGCCGGCGTCCAGTGCTTGGGCGTGGTGCCGCCGTTGGGCGCACCCACCATGGGCATGCTTCACACTCTGCTGAATGCAGCGGGTCGGCGGCTCGGGGTCAACATCGGGGCGCCACCCGTCTGGCATCGTCCGAGCCTCCGGCAGGCGCTCGATGCGCCGGGCTCGCGCTATGGCCAGAACCTGCGCACGTTGCGCTCAGCCATCAATCGCATTCGCAAATCGGAAGACCTGCGCGTCGTCGGCATCGGCGCCTTGGAAGCGACGCAGGGTGCCACGGTACTGGCGGCCAACCTCGGCGCCTTGTTCGCCAGCTCCGGCGTCCGCACGCTGGTCATCGATTTGGACGGCCGCGATGGCGGCCTCGCTGAATTGGCCGCGGGCGAGGTGAAGTCGGGCGTTGCTGAGATCCTGCTCGGCGCGGAGACGCTGGCCAGTTGTGTGCTGCCCGGACGGCAGGGCACCGCCGACCTCTTGCCCGCGGGGCTTCCCGCCAATCGCGTTGCGCTGGCGACGATGGTTCAGGCGGAAGTGCTGGCATCCCTCTTCGGCAACGTGGGACACGACTACGAACTCGTGCTCGCCGTCCTGCCGGCCCTCGACGGTGCCGGCGACACCATGCTGTTTGCCTCGCACATGGATGGCGTCGCCGTGCTGGCCGAAAGCGGCGTGACGCAAGCACCGCGGTTGGCGGCCATTGTCGGCAGCCTGCGATCGGCGGGTACGCGGGTCATCGGCGCCATCCTCTCCAGCGAAGAAGACGCGCCGGAGTAAGCGTCACACTAGAGCATTTTCCGCCAAAGTGGACACCGGTTTGGTGCAGAAAATGCGGCAAACAAGAGGCT
>JANYHP010000423.1 GCA_025359005.1 Hyphomicrobiaceae bacterium
ATCTGCAACGGGATGAGGTCGTAGAGCACGGTCGTGACGTCGTTCCCCTTGAGACGCGCCTTGCGCAGGATGACGGCATGCTGCTCGTGGAAGTCCCACGAACCGTCGAGCAGGAGGATGTGTCCGCCGCAACCGGGACGAAAGGTTGCGGTCTCGTCGAAGCTGAACCTGCCGACATCGGCGCTACCGTCGCAGCGCGCTGGCGCGTAGCGCCCGCTTTTGGTGCACGACACCATATCGATCGGCAACGACGGCGCGACGGCGTGCTCGCCCGTGCTCGCTCCACCGGCCCACGCGTGCAGGATTTTGCGTGCCACGCGCTGGATGCCTGTGCCGTGATCGCGCGCGCACATGCCGGAGACGTCGACGATCAGCCGTGGGGCGGCGATATTGGCGGCTTCGGCGGCCGCGAAGATGGCGACTTTTTCGGCCATGTCCACTTTGCGAGGCGCAGCGAGGCGGGCGAATTTCTCTCGATCAAGGTGACCCGTCCCGGCCGCGATGGTCGGCGTGCGGTCGCCCGCGTTCGGCGACGCCTGGCCTTTCGCCATGATGCCCCGTGCCGCCGCCACGGTAAGCTCCGCGCTGCGCTTCCAGGTGAACTTCTGGATATGACGAGCGCCCTGCTCGACCAGGGACGCACCGAACTTAGGATCGGAATAGACCTTCTCGATGAGACGTGCCACGGCCGGCGCGTCAGTCGGGTCGAACAATGCCGACGGATCACCGATGACTTCAGGGAGCGCGCCCGTATTGGCGCCGATAACCGGAACGCCGCAGCTCAGGGCTTCGAGCGCGGTCAGTCCGAACCCCTCCATGATCGACGGCTGAATGACGGCGTCGGCAGAGCGGTAAAGCTGGGCCAGCGCCTCATCGGGAATGCGCCCCAGCATGACCAGGCTTGTCGGCGGCAGGCCGGCATCCCGCCAACGAGCCTGGAGTGCCAACCCGGTGTCGGGCGTATAAGCCCCTGCAACGACGAACTTGAATTTTGTGACGATGTGGGATGGCAAGTGCTTGTAGGCGTCTACGACGATGCCGACGTTCTTCCGCCAGTCGAGGGCGCCGACGTAGAGCAGAAACGGTCCGGCGACGGCCAAGGGCGCAGCGTCAGGGCCGTGATCGAGGGCTGCCTTTGCGACGAGTTCGAGAAATTGAGATGACATCCCCGCGTCGATGGAGACGCAGGGTATAGCCGGAAAGAAGCTTCTCGCCTCCTGCGCCGCGAACTCTGAAATTCCCAGCAGCACGCCGAACCCTGCATGCGCCTTGAAGCGTCGATCGTAGAATTCGGCGAGGAGTGGGGAGGTGAGATAGTGGTTGGGAAACCGGCGGGGAATGGCGTCGTAGAAAATTGCGGCGGTCGGAACGGTTGAGGCGACCGACGGCAAAAGTGGCACGGTGGCATCGCCCGCTCCTTCGAATGGGCTCGCCGACAGGGCCACATCCGGACGCAGGAACTCGACGTGATGGCTCAGGGCAAGTTCGCTGAGTAAGCGCCGTTCGGTCAGGCCAACGAGTGCCTCACCCCCTTCGGCAAGCCCCTGCCAGACGTGAATGTTTTCGATCTTTATCCAGCGCTTGACGACGTCGATGGCGGCGATCGCCTCGTCGGCGAGGCCGGCATTGAACGAAATCGACAGGTCGACGTCGTCGCAGTTCTGTGCGAGGCCGCCGATCAATTCATGCATGTAGCGGCCGATACCGCGCAGCGCGCTTGCTGTCTGCAAGCACTGTCCATCGATCCAGAGGCGCATCACTGAGTGCTCTTCGGGGTGTCGGATCCGGCGGGATTAGGCGCGGCGAATATGCGGTGCCAGGCCTGCACCGACGTGACCTCTGGATCGATCATGTAGACCGACCACAGCGGTGGCGTCGGCGCGCGTGGTGACGCTATTCCGTGGGCGATTGCAAAGCGCTGCACCCTTTGGTGTAGAACCGGGACCCGCATCAGGGCCCGTTTGAGATAGGGCACGACGCGCGGATGGCGGCTCGCGAGGCGGATGGCTTCGTAGACCAGTCGCCGCGCGATGCGTCGCGGCAATTTCGGGCCAGCCCGAACCACACCGATGCAGGGGCGCTGAATACCGCCGAAAGCAGTTTTGGCGCCACGAATTGGCGCGGTAAGCCGCCATGACGAACTCGCGTGGACAGCCGCAAGATCCCGATTGGCGGCGTC
>JANYHP010000047.1 GCA_025359005.1 Hyphomicrobiaceae bacterium
GTCAGCATCCTCGCGGCGCTGCCGGTGGAGCGTTCGAAGACCAGTTCGTTGCGGATGCGCTGGCCGACGCGACCAGGAACGGGCGCAATATCAACCTTGGCGAGGCGCTGATCGTACGTCTGGCCGCCGGTGGCGCCGTAAAGGGGCTTGAAGCCACCGCCTTCGCCACCGCAGGCGGAGAGGGCCAGCGCGGTCA
The DNA here is from genome assembly GCA_025359005.1 of Hyphomicrobiaceae bacterium. Taxonomy (GTDB): domain Bacteria; phylum Pseudomonadota; class Alphaproteobacteria; order Rhizobiales; family Hyphomicrobiaceae; genus JABFRJ01. The sequence continues at coordinate 197 of JANYHP010000047.1, forward strand.
GCGAGACGGCCAGAACAACCCGGCTCAGCTCGCGGCGCTGGCGAAGCTGGGGGCGCAACACAACAGGTGCCTCAGGCGACGACATTGACGATCCTCTGCGGCACGACGATGACCTTTTTCGGGGCCTTGCCGTCCAATGCTTTGACGACCGCGTCCAGAGCCAAGGCGGCCGCCTCGAGTTCCAGCGCGGGCATGTCGCGACGAACCGTCAGCTCGGCCCGGCGTTTGCCATTGACCTGTACGGCGATCGTGAGGGTATCGTCAACGAGCAAGGCGGGTTCGGCAAGGGGCCAGGGCGCGTCTGCGACGAGGGTGTTGTAACCAAGCCTCTCCCAGCATTGCTCGGCGAGGTGCGGCATCATGGGTGAAACGAGCTGGACGAGGACCTCGGCGGCTTCGCGGATGGCTTGCTCGAGGCCTTGGCCGGATTTGGGCAGGGCGGCGGCGAGGGCATTCGTCAATTCATAGAGGCCGGCAACGGCGACGTTGAAACGGAGGCCTTCGATGTGCTGGCCCGCAGCATGGAGGATTTTGTGGGCCGTGCGGCGGAGTGCGACGGCATCAGGAGATAAATCGGCCGGTATTTTTTCTCCTATCTTGGCGCCCTTACCAGCGGCGACGTCATCAACGATGCGCCAGATGCGCTGGATGAACTTGGCGGCGCCGCGGACGCCGTCCTCGGTCCAGATGACGTCGCGCTCCGGCGGGCTGTCGGAGAGCACGAACCAGCGGGCGCAGTCGGCGCCGTAACCGGCGATGATGTCGTCGGGGTCGACGAGGTTCTTCTTGGACTTCGACATCTTCTCGATGGAGCCGATGACGGCGGGCTTGTCAGTGGCGATCTCGGTGGCGGAGCGCGCGTCGCCCTCGCCGTCGAAGCGGACTTCGGTGGGCAACAGCCAGGCGCCGGCCGCGGACTTGTAGGTCTCGTGGACGACCATGCCTTGGGTGAAAAGGGCTGCGAACGGCTCGGCGACGTTCTTCTGGAGGTGGCCGGTGGCACCCATGGCACGGGCAAAGAAGCGGGAATAGAGCAAGTGCAAAATCGCATGCTCGATGCCGCCGATGTATTGGTCGACGGGCAGCCAGTAGTTGGCGGCGGCGGCATCGGTCGGCGTGTCGGCATCAGGCGCGGTGAAGCGGACGAAGTACCAGGAGCTGTCGACGAACGTGTCCATGGTATCGGTTTCGCGCACGGCGGGCTTCGCGCACGCGGGGCACGGAACGCGCTTCCACGTGGGGTGGCGGTCGAGCGGGTTGCCGGGCACGTCGAAGGTGGCATCGTCGGGCAGGATGACGGGAAGCTGGGCCTTGGGAACGGGAACGATGCCGCAGGCGTCACAATGGACGACGGGGATCGGGCAGCCCCAATAGCGCTGACGTGAGATGCCCCAGTCGCGCAGCTTGAAGTTCACCTTGCGGGTCGCCGTGGGCGTGCCGGCGAATTTTTCTCCCTCCAGCTTCGAGGCGACAGCGTCGAAGGCGGCCTTGGGTGTGAGGCCGTCCAGGAAGCGGGAATTGATCATGACGCCGTCGCCGTCGTAAGCGATGCCCTCGTGGATCTTAGCGAGGGCCTGACCACGGGCGGGCTCAGCCTTCGGCACGACGACCGGGACGATAGGAAGATTATATTTCCGCGCGAAGGCGATGTCGCGTTGGTCGCCGGACGGACAGCCGAAAATGGCGCCCGTGCCGTATTCCATCAGGACGAAATTGGCGACGTAGACGGGAACCAGCCACGTCGGATCCAGTGGATGGATGGCCTTGATGCCGGTGTCGAAGCCTTTTTTCTCCGCTGTTTCCAGATCGGCGGCGGCGGTGCCAACGCGGCGGCATTCGTCGCAGAAGGCGGCGAGGGCTGGATTTTTCTCCGCGGCGGCGCGGGCGAGTGGATGATCCGGTGCGACGGCCATGAAGGAGGCGCCGAACAGGGTGTCGGGCCGCGTCGTGAAGATCTCGAGTTCGGAATGCCCTTTGGGGGCTGTCTTCTTGTCGAGTTTCCAGCGGACCATCAGGCCTTCGGAGCGGCCGATCCAGTTTTCCTGCATGAGCCGGACCTTGTCGGGCCACTTGTCGAGCGTTTTCAAGCCCTCGATCAAGTCGTCGGCGTAGTCGGTGATCTTGAAGGCCCACTGCAAGCGCTCGCGGATCTCGACGTCCGCGCCGGAGCGCCAGCCCTTGCCGTCGATCACCTGTTCGTTGGCGAGCACGGTCTGGTCGACGGGGTCCCAGTTGACTTTCGACGATTTGCGGTAGGCCAAGCCCTTGGCCATCATGTCGAGGAACAGGCGCTGCTGGTGTTTGTAGTAGGAGGGATCGCAGGTGGCGATTTCGCGGCTCCAGTCCAGCGAGAGGCCCATGGATTTGAGCTGCGTCTTCATGGCCGCGATGTTCTCATAGGTCCATTTGCCGGGGTGGACCTTGCGCTCGGCAGCGGCGTTCTCGGCGGGAAGGCCGAAGGCGTCCCAACCCATGGGGTGCAAGACGTTGAAACCCTTTGCTCTTTTGTAGCGCGCGAGGACATCGCCCATGGTGTAGTTGCGGACGTGGCCCA
>JANYHP010000434.1 GCA_025359005.1 Hyphomicrobiaceae bacterium
GACGACCGCGGCGCGCGGTAAGCTGGCGGCTTCTCTCTGCTGCTTGATGCCCTGCGGCGGGCGTTTTCTTCCTCCTCACGCTGCACCTCGGCCTCACGCGCTGCTGCTGCCCTCCGAGACTCGGCTTCTTGCCCTGCTTGCTTTCTGGCTTCAGCTGCCAATCGGTCACGCTCACGCTGCGCCTCCGCCTCACGTGCTGCCGCTGCCCTACGAGCATCAGCTTCTCGCGCTGCTGCTTCGCGAGCCTCAGCTTCCCGTCTAGCCTGTTTGCTTGCGTCTGACGGTTCGGTAAAAATACCCTCGCAAGCCCGCGCAAATATCGGGTATTTGCACATATCCGCGATCATTGTTATTCCGACCAGCACAGTCAATAAAGATGCAGCCCACACTAATGGTTTTGCCCATGTAGGAGCATCTTTTAAAGAGACATCTATCGCAATTTTCAGAAGTGTAATCCCCCCCGCCGCTAAAGCATACTTAAGCAGTTGCAGCATTGGGATCCCCGAAAATTCAAGACCGCCCGGCACTCCTGAAAAATGGAACCAAAGAGTCTCGGGGAAACAATCTGTCACGGCCGTCGGCGCCGGTCAAAGGTGAGACCAATGCGGTGCACAAGACGCCCGGGACCGCTTTCTGCAATTCTGCAACAGGAGTGTTGAACCCGCCCACGTCCTATTCCGCTCCGGCTCAGACTTGCCGCTCTCACGGCCAACTGACCTTCAGCGAACCTACCAAAGACCGGACGAACTGCAAGCCTCCCGATGGCGTGGGCCGATCGGGCAGAGCTGGACCGCTGCAGTCCCTTGTTTGGATGCGCTCGGTCTTGCGGCCCGGGCTGGGCTGCGGACGCGAGGCGGGCGGTGATCGCGCGTTTACCGAACGGGTCGGTTCGTTCGCTTTCCCGTCGCATCACTGCTGCTTGCCCTCAAGCCCATCCAGCACGCGCGGATCGATCACGGGGATGACCATTTCGAAGGTGTCGCGGACGACGCAGTAGTCGTAGTAGCCGAGCCGCGCGATGGGGGCGATCTTGGCGATGTCGAGCTTGCCGGTTGGCAGGATCACGTCGTCGCGGATGTGGATCTGGACGACCTCGCCGAACACGATGTCGACGGTGCCCATGGCGCCGCGGCCGGGCAGACGCGTGGTGGAGTGATATTTGCACTCCATGTGCACCGGGCTTTCGGCCACGCGGGGGCCGGGGGCAAACGTGCAGGCTGACTTGGTGACGCCGGCGCGTTCGAACTCGTCGACGTCGGGGGCGAAATCGGCGGCGGAGATGTTGACCGCCTCGCGTAAATCCCAGGTGGCCATGTTCCAGACGAAGTAGCCGGTTTCCTCGGCGTTGATGACGGTGTCCTTGCGCTTGCCGTCCGGCGTCTGGTTGGAGGAGAACATGACCATGGGCGGATCGAACGTGAGGTTCTGCCACTGGCTGAAGGGGGCGAGGTTGGCCGTGCCGGTTTTCGAGATGGTGGAGAGCCAGCCGATGGGGCGGGGCACGGTGCAGCTCTTGAAGGGATCGAAGCGCAGCGGCGGGCGTCCGGCGCGGGGGTCGTAGTGCATCGTGGGGCCTTCATGTGGCGTGTGGTGGGCGCTGGCGGATTGATAGCAAGGGTGGACGCGGTGCGCGAGGGTGGTGGGGACATTGTGACGACCCCAGCGGCCAATCGTATCGCCCCGGTGTGGCTGATGGCGGCAGACTGCTATAGACGATGCCGGGATTTCACGTGGACCGTTGCATGCCGATGCTGAGACTGGGAACTCGGGGCTCGCCCTTGGCGATGGCGCAGGCACACGAGGTGCGGGCGCGGCTGATTGCGTCCGGCGTGGCGGAGGCGGCGATCTCGATTGCGGCCTTCAAAACCAGCGGCGACAAAATCCAGGACCGGCCGCTGTCGGAGGCGGGTGGTAAGGGCCTGTTCACCAAAGAGCTGGAAGACGCGCTGCTGGCGGGCGAAATCGATGCGGCGGTGCATTCGATGAAAGACGTGGCGACACGGTTGCCGGAGGGACTGGCGATTGCCGCCGTGCTGGCGCGCGAGGACGTCCGCGATGGGTTCATCAGTTTGCGGCGCGGGCGGCTGATGGATTTGCCGAAGGGTTGCGTCTTCGGCACGTCGTCGCTCCGGCGCCAGGCGCAGATGCTGCGGCTCCGGCCGGACCTGGTGATCGTGGGGTTCCGCGGCAACGTGCAGACGCGGCTCGGCAAGCTGCGCGACGGCGTGGCCGAGGCGACGCTGCTGGCGGTCGCGGGCCTCAAGCGGCTGGCGATGACCGACCAAATTACCGAAATCGTGGAGGCGGACACCTTGCTGCCGGCGGCGGCGCAGGGGGCGATCGGCGTCGAGATACGGGCGGACGATCGCGATACGGCGCGGGCGGTGGCGGCGCTGGATCATCAGCCGTCGCACCTGGCTGTGGTGGCGGAGCGGGCGTTTCTCGATACGCTGGATGGGTCCTGCCGGACGCCGATCGCGGCGCTGGCGGTGCTTGCGAACGGGCGGCTCGACTTTCGCGGCGAGGTGATAAGCCCGGATGGGACGCGGCATGTGGCGGTGACGCGGTCGGCGTTGCCGCAGGAGGCGCTGCGGATGGGGGCGGATGCGGGCCAAGAAGTGCTGGCGCGGGCCGGGGCCGATTTGTTTGGGGTACGCGGCTGATGCGCATCCTCGTCACGCGGCCGGAGCCGGATGCGCTGCTGCTCAAGGCGCGGCTGGAAACGCTCGGGCATGAGGCGACGGTGGCGCCGTTGCTGGCCGTCAGCTTCGACGATGCGGAGTTGGTCGATGTGTCGGAGGTGCAGGCGCTGATCGCGACGAGCCGCAATGGCCTTGCCGGCCTCAAGGCGCAGGGGGCACACAAAATAGCGGCGTTGCTGCCGATCTACGCCGTGGGGCAGGCGACGGCCAAGGCGGCGAGCGCACTCGGGTTTTCGGAGATCACTGTCGGCGGCGGAACGGTGGCCACGCTGATCCCGGAGATCGTGGCGACGGCGGACCCGCAGGCGGGCGTGCTGTTGCATCTGGCGGGTGACGAGGTTGCGGGCGCGCTGGGGCAGGAGTTGGCGCTGCACGGGTTCCGGCTGCTGGAGCCGGTGGTCTACCGGATGGTGGCGGCCACGGGGTTCGACGCGGACACGGCCGAGCAGATAGAGACCGGCGAGATCGACGGCGTGATGCTGTTCTCGCCGCGGACGGCGGCGATTTATGCGCGGCTGATCGGGGTACATGGCTTGGCGGGGCCGGTGAAGCGATTGGCGCACTACTGCCTGTCGACGGCGGTGGCGCGGCGGCTGGCCCCGCTGGGTTCGGTCAAAATCGAGGTGGCTGCTGCGCCCACCCTGGATGGCATGCTCGACCTTGTTCGCTGACGGGGGTGGGATTTTTTGCGGCGGGTCGGTGCGCGGACGGCGCCGGCCGTGGTACACGACTGACCGCGGCTGTTGCTCCTTTGAAAACCGGCGCATTTGCTGCGCTGTTAACCGATGTCGGGTAAAGGGGGCGGCAAACTTATCCCCCTCATCGGAAACGGGTGTAAAATACCTGCTGAACGATTATGGGGGCACCCTCGCCCTGAGCCAGTCCCCTGCTTGAGGTTTCTGCGTCATGAGCCAAGAAAAAGACGATAAATCAAAATCTTCCGGAAAACCGGAAGTTGGCACGCCAGCCGACACAGGCAAACGCCCCTATGCGACGATCGAGGGCAAAGCCGTTGAAATCCAGACCACGGCTACTGCGGCGAAAGCGGGGATAGATCGCGCCGGTGCGGCCGCTTCGGCTCCTGTTACCGGGGCTGCGACGTCGGCCGCGCCGGGCGGGGCTGCAAAGCCCGAGGCTGCTCCGGCGTCGGTTTCGGGAAGCGCGGCGGCTACGTCTTCGGCACAGGCGTCGACCAGTGCCAAGCCGGCGGTTTCAGCGACCGCGACGACGGGAAGCGCAAAGCCCGCCGCCAGCATGGGCGCGACACCAGGCAAGCCGGCCGCTCCTGCGGCATCGGCCGCGGCGCTGTGGCTGCCGAGCCTGATCTCGGGCGCGGCCGGGGCGATTCTGGCGCTGTTCGGGCTTGGTTCGCTGGGGCTCATCGGCGGCGATCCGCAGGCGGGCGCCACCGCCGAGCGGATTGCGGTGCTGGAAAAGGCATTGGCGGCACGGCCGGGCGCTGCGGCCCAAGTCGCCGCCGTCGAGGCGCGGTTGGCGGTGATGGAGACTGCAGCCAAGGACCTGGCGGTGCAGCATACGTCGGTGGCGGATGCGGCCAAGGCGCTCGAAACCAGGGTTTCCAATCAGGCGCCGGTGGCGTCGGCGGCGGCCGACCGGGTGCAGAAGCTCGAACAGCAACTGGCGGATATCGCGGCGGCGGCGGCGAACGATCCGCAACGGGGGCGCATTCCGGCGTTGGCGCAGATCACCACCAAACTCGGTGACCTCGACACACAACTGACAACGCGCTCGCAGACGCTGAAATCGGAGATTAACCAGGAGCTCGAGAAGCGCTTGGCCGCGTCTGCCGAAACGGCGGAGACGGCGCGGGCGCGGCTGGCGCAACGGACGCAGACTATCGAGCAGACGCTGAAATCGGTGGCCGACGATACGACGGCGCTGCGCTCGACGGTCGAGGGCCTGAAGGGCGATCTCGAGCAGCGCTTCAAGGCGGCTGCAAAGCCCGCCGATGTGGCCGCGGCGCTGGAACCGGTGGCGGCCAAAGTCACGGGGCTGGAAAAGAACCTCGCAACGGTCGTGCGCTCCGAGCAGGATCGCAACGC
>JANYHP010000500.1 GCA_025359005.1 Hyphomicrobiaceae bacterium
CGTCGCGCACGGCCTGTACAAGGACCAGGCCCTGCGCGACAACCCGCCCTGGCGCACCATCCGGCTGGTCCGTGACGCCGGCATCGCAACTCTGGTCGTCGACAAGACGGTGGCCGAAGTCACCGCAGTTGCCGACCGCGTCGCCGTGCTGGTCAAAGGCGAGATCATGTTCGACGGCAAACCGTCCGCCCTCATCGCCAACAGCGACCTGATGCACAGGACGTTGGGGGTGTGAGGGTGGGGACAAACTGAACTTGTAGGGTGCAATAGGCCTGTAGGCCGTATTGCACCGCCCCGACGGTGAAATGGTGCAATACGCTACGCTATTGCACCCTGCAAATCCTGCGCACTTTGGCCGCTCCGTGTTTTTCGTGTCAATTGCGGTGCTGGCTGCGTAGCGAGACATGTAGGTTGGGTTAGCGTCGGCCACTATCTGTGAGATTAGAACGCAACCGTCGCTTCCGCGCGTAACCCAACATCCACGATGCGCCGGAAAATATTGGGTTGCGCGCGGCAGAAGTGTTGGCGATCACGTTTGGTGGTCGTGGCCGCACCAACCCAACGTACAGTCCTGATGCACCGAACGCCGGGGGTTCGGGGGAGGGGTTGAAGGCGGCGAAAGGGCCAGAATCGAAAGTCGGGCAACGCGCGGTTTCCCTCTCCCCGTAATTCACGGAAAGACGGAGGGCGACCGCCAACGACTTGTTCCACACGGGGTCAATCGTGCCGACTGTGGAGCGAGCGTGTTGCCCCGTCCCTTTGCTTTATCGAGCTGCATTTTGGATGTGAGATTGGTACGCTTGGCCTGCGTCGCGGATGCGCGCGTCGATTAGGCTTAGGAGACGGTTGTGCCGTTAGTGCAAGTTGGCGGGCGCCAGATCGAGACGCGCCTCATTCCCGGAGCGGCAACCGGCTGCCCTCCCTTGGTCTTCCTGCACGAAGGGCTCGGTAGCGTCGGCCTGTGGCGCGACTTTCCCGACCGCGTTGCTCGGCGGGTCGGCGCCCCGGCCCTCGTCTACTCGCGTTTCGGCTACGGTCAGTCAGACGGTATCACTGGCCCGCGAGCGCCCGACTTCATGCATCGTGAAGCGCTCGACATCCTGCCGGAACTCCTCGACACCCTCGGCTTTCACGCGCCCATTCTCATCGGCCATTCCGACGGCGCGTCGATCGCGCTCATTCACGCAGCGTCCGCCCATCGCCCGGTCACCGCCGTGGTGGCGATGGCGCCGCACGTGTTCGTCGAGCCGATCACCGTTGAAAGCATCGCCCGCGCCGCCGAAACCTATGAGACGACCGACCTCAAGGCACGCCTGGGACGCCATCACGCTCGCGTCGACGACGCCTTCCTGGGGTGGTCGCGCATCTGGCTCGATCCGCGCTTTCGCACCTGGAGCCTCGCGCGCGAGTGTAGCGCGCTGGCCACCCCAACCCTGGTGATCCAAGGCGAAGACGACGAATACGGAACCCTGGCCCAGCTCGACGCCATCGCCGAAGTCGCCCGCGGCCCAGTCAAACGACTGGTGCTGGCCAAGTGCGGCCACAGCCCCCACCGCGATCAACCCGACGCCGTGCTCCACGCCATTGGCGATTTCGTGCACAGCGTCACGCATCGCCTCAAGGCCACGTGAAGGCTATCTTCTCGAGTTTGGTGCCGCTGAACTGCTCCATGGCGCTGGCCACCGGCCGGCCACCGCGCCGCCAATAGAAGGCGGTCGCCTGCGTGTTCTCGGCCAGCGCCCACACGATCAGGCCTTTGCACTTGGCCCGATCAAGACGGTGGCGGCACGCCTCGAACAGATGCTCGCCGAGACCCACGCCTTGATAGATGGGGCCGAGATAAAGCTCATAGATCTCGCCCATCGCCCGATTGCGCGAACGCGCCGCGCCATAGGCCGCGTACCCAGCGATCTTGCCTTCGAATTCCAGCACCAGATGGCGTTCCCGCGAGCGCGACGGCGACGCCCACCACGCTTCCGAGCGCCGATTGATGATCTGCTCCAGATGCAGCGCCGGGATCAGGCCCGCATAGGCCAAGTGCCAGCTCTCGCGAAAGACGGCCGCAAGCGCGGGCGCATCACTCGTACGCAGGAGCCGGATGGCGACTTTGGCGGGAGAGCTGAGCATCTTCGAAGTCTGCGACGACCGCGCCTCGCCTGCAATACGATTTTTGCAACAGCCGATCAAAAAGCAGCACGATCACGACTGAAGCCTATGAAACGTCTCGCGATATTTCATGGCGGCGACATCGAAGATGACATCGCGCGCCTGCAACGGCCGCGCCAGCGTCAGCCCTTCCAGCGTCCGGCACCGCGACAGCGCCACATA
>JANYHP010000513.1 GCA_025359005.1 Hyphomicrobiaceae bacterium
CGACAAGGGCTGCAGGCCTTTGCCGAGGCCCATTCGCTGCCCGTCGCGACTGCGTTTCGCTATCAGGATTATATCGACAACCGCCATCGCTGCTATGTGGGCTGCGCCGGCATCGGCATCGATGCCAAGCTGAGCGCGGCCATCAAAGCCGCCGACCTGCTGCTGGTGATCGGCGCGCGCATGGGCGAGATGACCACGTCCGCCTACACGCTGCTCGATATCCCGAACCCCAAGCAGACGCTGGCCCACGTGCATCCGAGCCCTGATGAACTCGGCACCGTCTATCGCGCCGACATCCCTATCGTTTCCAACACAGAACGCTTCGTCGAAGCGCTGCGGGGCCTCAACGTGGCAACCCGCGCCGGCTGGGCCACGCAGACCGAAGCCTTGCGCGCGGCGTGCGTGGCGGCCTGGCAACCCATCGCCACGCCCGGCGCCGTGCAGCTTGAACAGGTGATGCGGCAGACCTCGGCGCTGCTGCCCGAAGACGCCATCGTCACCAACGGCGCCGGCAACTACGCGGCGTTCCTGCATCGATACTTCGAGTACAAGCACTATCGTAGCGGGCTGGCGCCGACGTCGGGCAGCATGGGCTACGGTTTGCCCGCGGCCATCGCCGCCAAGCTCGCCTCACCCGACCAGACGGTGGTCAATTTCGCCGGCGACGGCTGCTTCATGATGACCTGCCAGGAGCTGGCAACCGCTATGCTGTATGACTTGCCCATCGTCACTGTGGTGGTCAACAACGGCATGTACGGCACCATCCGCATGCACCAGGAGCGCGAGTACCCCGCGCGCGTCTCGGGCACGCAGTTGCGCAACCCAGACTTCGCAGCCTTCGCCCGCAGCTTCGGCGCGCACGGCGAGACGGTCACCAAAACCGAAGACTACGCGCCAGCCCTCAAGCGCGCCCTCGCTGCCGGCATCCCCGCCGTCATCGAAGTCAAAACCGACCCCGAAGCCATCTCCATCCGCCAGACCATCACCCAACTGAGGGCGGCAAAGAGATAACTCCGCAGCAGTATTTGCCGGGCGAACAAAAGGCAGCGCCGGCCGCTGTCAGGCGGTCTATCGGCGCGTTGCCCGTCGGAGGTATGGCGGCAAAGTCGCGGGTCTTGCCCTCGAGCGCCCACCCCCGGCCTTCACCGCGGTGGGCTGCTGCCTGAGGTCTTTGGAAACCCATCTGGGGTGGATGTGGCCGCGCGGGTGCGCTCAGCCCTTACCGCCGGTGCAGGTGGCGGTGCAGGGCACTTCTTCGCGCTTTTCGACTTTGCCTTGGAAGGCGGCGATGTGTTCGCGGAAGCACTTGCCGCCTTCGTTGACGATGCGCACAACCTTGCCTTTTTCCGGCATGACCTGACAGACCACCTGCATCTGCCCGCCACCGCCGGCCGCCTGGGCAAACTTGATCACCGCGCCTGCGGCCGGCACCACAGTCTGCATGTTCGTCCCCGTGGACGGGCCCTTCGGCATGTCGTCGGCCAGCGCTTCGGTCGCGATGATCGACAGCAGCGACGTGGTCTTGGTGGCCTTTTCGAGTTGCTCGAAGGCGATCCATTCGTAGGCGGCCTTGCCGCTCGGCGTCGTCACCTTCAGCGCGATGTCGCCGCTTTTCTGGCAGGCGCCCACATCGACCTTGGTGCCCTGGCCCGCCGCCACCGACCGGTAGTCGATCTTGCACTCGAAGTTCTTCACCCAGAGATCGTACTGTTCGAGCCGGTGGGAGACCTGACTGTAGGGGATGCCGTGCATGTACGACATGTAGAGATTATAGCCGGTCGGCACGGCGCCAAGCACCGCCACCGAAATCGCCAACGCGCGCGCGAGAAACAGCGGTCGCGCCAAGGGTCCCACCTTCTGATCGTCCATATAAGCCTTGTAGACGGTTTTCGGATCGAGCTTGGGATCGGACATGGTGTGCATCCTCGATGAGCCTATCACGGCGCCCAGATCCCTATCACGAATGGGCTGGTGGCGGTAGTTCGCACCTCAGATGTCGCATGCGATGATTGAACCGGCGGTGAGGCGCGCATTCAGCCAGCATTCACGGCGCGGACGCGATCCGGCACCCAGCCGCCATTATATGCCCTACTGCGGCGACACTTCAGCCGCGGGTGCTGCACGGTAGGCATCGTCTACCTTGGCGCGCGACTTCGCCGGCGCCTTGGGTGTCGGCGTGACGGGCGACACGGCGGCGCCTGCCCCATCGGTGGTGGAGCCCGTTTTGATCGCCGCGGCTTTGGCTGGCGCCGATGTCGGCGCGGCGGCGGCCGGGACAGCTGTGGCCCGCGCCGGCTTGGCCTTCTTCGGCGCGCGCGGGTTGGGCAGACCGGCACCGGCCGTATCGCCCGTATCGACGAACTCCTCGACAGGATCGGGTTTCAGGTTCGGCAGCGGCAAGTCCATCCCGCAGCGAAAGCGCAATTGCCCGTCCACGTCGATCAGGGCACGCACCTGCAGCAGCCGCTCACCAGCCATCGATCCCACTGCCGGACCGCCGCTCGCCAGCGCCGGTACGCCGGCAGCGACCAGCGCATCCTTCTGCAGTTTCAGTTTAGCGCACGCGTCCGCATCGAGCGGCACGGCCAACGCTGCGCCACTCGTCCCGAGCAACGCACACAGCAACACCGCGGTGGCGACCGCGCGTGACTTTCCGACCATGGGTGCAAAGGGTTGATGCATGCAAATTCCTTCAAGGACGCGCAATCTTTTAGGGGATGAACAGGCCGTCGTCGAGGTGCGGCGGGCGCACACTCTCGTGGTTATGGTTGAGGTCACGGCCACAGCCGCGCCGCCCCCCGCACGCCGGACGCATCGCCCCAGCGGGGCGGACGAATGACGACGCGCGTGTCGGCAGCCAGGATGTAGGGCGCCATCAGCGGCGGCAACGCCTCGTAGAGATGGGGCAGCGCCGACAGCCCCCCGCCCAGCACGATCACGTGCGGGTCGAGCACAGTGCAAATCATCGCCAGCCCCCGCGCCAGCCGGCTCGCGTGCCGGTCGAGTGCCCGTTGCGCGCCCGCATCACCCGCGGCCGCCTGCGCCACGATCTCCTCGCCACTCAGTGAACGCCCCGTCTGCCGTGCATGATCGCGCGCGAGGCCCGTGCCCGACACCCATGTCTCCAGGCAGCCTTTCCGGCCACACCAGCACGTTGTCTGGTCGAACTCGTCCGCCTCCATCCACGGCAATGGCGTATGCCCCCATTCGCCGGCAATCGACCGCGGACCGTCGAGCAGCCGTCCATCCACCACGATGCCCCCACCGCAGCCCGTGCCGATAATGACGCCGAACACCGTGCCCGCGCCGGCCGCGGCACCGTCCGTGGCCTCCGACAGCACGAAGCAATTGGCATCGTTGGCGAGCCGCACCGGGCGTCCGAGCAGCGCTTCCAGATCGGCCTTGATCGGCCGGTCGTTAAGCCACACCGAATTGGCGTTCTGCACCCGGTCGGTCGCCGGCGCGAGACATCCGGGCATGCCGATGCCGATTGACGCCACAGCCCCGGCGGAGCGCTCAAGGTCCCCAACGACTGCGGCAATTGCCTCCAGCGAGAGGCCGTAGTCGCCACGCGGTGACGGCCTGCGCGCCTCTGCAATGACACGGTCAGTTGCATCCAAGACTATACCGGCGATCTTGGTGCCGCCAAGGTCGATGCCGGCGCGAAGCCTCACCATGTTTGTCAACGCACCCATCCCGTCATCCCGCTCACAGTGCCGTCAAAAGCCACTGCCGTCCGCCCCGCCAGACAGCAGCGCCTGGGCGAGCATGATCTCCTCCGGCTTGCGCCGGATCTCACTGGCAAAGACCAACAGTTGGCTTTCGTCGGCGGCCACGTAGTCGAGTGCCGCATCGATAATGCCCGCCCCGCCCGCCGCCAGTCCTTCCGCCAACGACTGCGGATCAAGCCCCGTATCGGCCAGGAACCTGCTGAGGCGGCCCTCGTCGGCCGCCAGGAACGCCAGCGCGCTCGCCGCGACGGCTTCCGCGCCTGGGCGATCCAACGGCGGGCTGCGGACGGGCTTTGGTCTCAGCATGTCTATCCCCTTGTCACTATAGTTGCCGCCCTTTCGCGCCCGACCAGCGCAAATTTAAGGCATTTCTTACCAGTCGTGGCGCACTGTCGAGCCTTGAAGCCCCACGCCAGCGGCACTCTCCGCCGCTGGACGCAGCCGGTGTGCGTTCGACGATGACACTTCACGAAAAAGCCGCCTCGATCCAGCGCCGCCCCGCCGAGGGCCGCGATAGCACGGTCGCCGCCAAGGCGCCGCTTGTGTTGATCGTCGAGGACAACGAACTCAACATGAAACTGTTTCGCGACCTGCTGGCGGCCTACGGCTACCGGACCATCGAGACGCGCCGCGGCATGGACGCACTCGATCTTGCGCGCACCCACCGCCCTGCCCTGATCCTGATGGACATCCAACTCCCCGAAGTTTCGGGGCTCGAGGTGACCAAATGGCTCAAAGACGACGACGATTTGAGCGCCATTCCGGTGGTCGCCGTCACCGCCTTCGCCATGAAGGGCGACGAGGCCCGAATTCGCCAGGGTGGTTGTGAGGCCTACATCTCCAAGCCCATCGCCATCCAGAGCTTCATCGCCACGGTCCGCCGGTTCGCCGGCGAAGCATAAGCCGACACAACGCCGCTCCACAGCACATCCTGCCTCAAGGCCACCCATGACCGCCCGCGTCCTCGTCGTCGACGATATAGCCGCCAACGTGAAACTCCTCGAAGCCCGATTGACGGCTGAGTATTTCGAAGTGCTCACCGCCTACAGCGGCCACGAAGCGCTCGAAGTGCTCGCCCGCGAACGTGTCGACGTCGTGCTTCTCGACGTCATGATGCCAGGCATCGACGGCTTCGAGACCGCGCGCCGCATTAAGAGCAACCCACGCACACAGCATGTCCCGATCATCATGGTCACCGCCCTCGACCAGGCGTCGGATCGCGTGATCGGCCTGGAAGCCGGGGCCGACGACTTTCTGCGCAAGCCCGTCGATGATGTGGCGCTCATTACGCGTGTCAAAAACGTGGTGCGCCTGAAAGTCCTTAACGACGAGATGATGGCGCGCGCCTCGACCAGCCAGCAGATGGGCATCGCTGCGTCCCCGCACCTCAACTGGGCCGAAGCCGGCAACGATGGGCGCATCCTGCTGGTGGAAGATCATCCCCGCGCCGCCCAACGCATCGTCGAAGCCCTGCGCGGCACACACAAGGTCGATGTCGAGGCCAATCCGCAGGCGGCCCTCCTGCGCGCTGGCGATATCCCCTACGACCTCCTCATCGTGTCCCTCGCGCTGCAAGATGCCGACGGACTCCGCCTGTGCAGCCAAGTGCGCAGTCTCGATCGTATCCGCCACATGCCGATCATCATCCTCGTCGAAGAGGGCGAGCAGGCGCGCCTGTTGCGTGGGCTCGACATGGGCGTCAACGACTACTTGACCCGGCCTGTCGACAAGAACGAGTTGGCCGCCCGCGTTCGCACTCAAATTACCCGCAAGCGCTATTCCGACATCCTCCGCAATCGCATCGAGGAAAGCGTCGAGATGGCAATCACCGATGGGCTCACCGGGCTCTACAATCGCCGCTACATGGAAACGCATCTGGCGACGCTGATCACGCAGGCGCACGACACCGGCCGGCCGCTCTCGCTGCTGATCGCCGACATCGACCACTTCAAGCGCGTCAACGACACCCACGGCCACGATGCCGGCGATGCCGTGCTGCGCGAATTCGCCGTGCGCTTCCGGCGCAATACCCGCGGCATCGATCTCGCCTGTCGGCTCGGCGGCGAGGAATTCGTCGTCATCATGCCCGAGACGGACTTGCGCCGCGCCTATCAGATCGGCGAACGCCTCAGGGCAACCATTGCCGCCGAGACGTTCGCGCTCACCAACGGGGGCGATTTGCGCGTGACCGCCAGCGTCGGCGTCGCCGCCGTTAATTTCGACACGGATTCGCCGACGTCGCTCTATAAGCGCGCCGACACGGCCCTTTATGCCGCCAAGCGCGACGGCCGCAATCGCGTCATCGCGGATGCGGCGTAAAGGCGCGTTCGAGCACTCGGCTGCAAAGACACGGGGTTTCACCCCTTGACCCCACCAAAGGCCTGAGGCCTTTGGCAACACGTCTTGGCTATTCATGGGACTGTCGAATGTCCAATGGCGTGTCGGCGTGGGGTTGAGATATGCGGACGTCGGATCGAGTTTTGCTTGTCGTGTGCGTCGTGGCCGGCGTGGCGCTCGTTGTGATCGGCGTGCGCTTCGCGCTGTGGCCAGAGAGCGCCGCCCGTGCCTTTGGTGTCGCGCCTCGCCCGACCGGCACCGAGTTGCACACCATCGTTGCCCTGCGAGATCTCTGGCTCGGGCTTATGGTGCTGGCATTCGCCGCCTGGCGCGACTGGCGGGCACTTGCCCTGTGGTGCGCGCTTGGAACCCTGGTGTGCTTCGCAGACGCGGCGGTCGTCGCCTCGGCCACCGCCAAACCGCACGCCCTGGCCTTTCACGTCATCTCCGGCTTCGGCTGCGCGGCGATGGGCCTCGCCTGCATGCAACGCGCGCGCAAGAAAAGCATGATTATCCAGCAATGACCTGCGGTCGGCACTGAGGAGGAGCCTTGCGGCTACCGGCGCTTTTTTGCGCCCGCACGGCTGGATGGGCCAGCCGTTTTGCTCGGAATGCCTGCGCGCGGTGTGGTGCCAAAGCCCGCCTTGCGGCCGGTCGCATCAGGCACGGGCGTGCCCTTGGTCGTGAAGCTCTGAAAGCTGTGTTTGCGCCCCGTGCGCTTGCCTTCGCCGCCGGCGAGGCCGGTGCCTGCGGGTTGCCAATCCGGGATCAGGTGATGCTTGCCGTTGCCGATCAGATCGGACCGCCCCATCTTCTTCAGCGCATCCCGCAACAGCGGCCAGTTCTCCGCATCGTGATAGCGCAGGAACGCCTTGTGCAGGCGGCGCTGGCGCAAGCCTTTGACCGTCTCGACACTCTCCGAGGCGCCGCGACGCACCGCCTTCAGCGGGTTCTTGGCCGAGTGGTACATGGCGGTGGCCAGCGCCATTGGCGAGGGCAGGAACGTCTGCACCTGGTCGGCGCGATACTTGTTTTTCTTCAGCCAAATGGCGAGGTGCATCATGTCCGCGTCTGACGTCCCCGGATGCGCCGCGATGAAATAGGGGATAAGGAAATACTCTTTCCCCGCCTCTTTCGCGGCACGATCGAACATCTCCTTGAAGCGGTCGTAGGTGCCGATGCCCGGCTTCATCATGTGCGCGAGCGGCCCGCCCTCGGTATGCTCGGGCGCAATCTTCAGATACCCGCCGACGTGGTGAGTGACGAGTTCCTTCACATAGGCCGGGCTTTCCACCGCCAGGTCGTAGCGGACGCCGGATGCCACGTGCACCTTCTTGATGCCGGGCAGCGCGCGCGCCTTCTGGTAGAGTTTGATCAGCGCATCGTGGCTGGTGTTGAGGTTGGGACAGATGCCGGGATGGACGCACGACAACCGCCGGCACGAGCGCTCGATATCCGGGTCCTTGCACGCCATGCGATACATATTCGCCGTCGGCCCGCCGATGTCGGAGATGATGCCGGTGAACCCTTCCGTCTTGTCGCGGATCTGCTCGATCTCCTTGAGAACAGAGCCTTCCGAGCGGTTCTGGATGATGCGACCCTCGTGCTCGGTGATCGAGCAGAACGTGCAGCCGCCGAAGCAACCGCGCATGATGGTGACGGAGTGACGGATCATCTCCCATGCCGGGATTTTCTGCCCCTCGTAGGACGGATGCGGCCCACGCGCGTAGGGAAGCTCGTAGACGCCATCCATCTCCGGCGTCGTCAGCGGAATGGGCGGCGGCGTCACCCACAGTTCGCGGTCGCCGTGCTTTTGCACCAGCGGTCGCGCATTGCCCGGATTGGATTCACGATGCAGCACGCGGCTGGCGCGGGCGTAGGTCTCGGGATCGCCCGCTACCTGCTCATAGGACGGCAGGCGCACGACGGCCTGTGTGTTGCGCAGCATGCGGCCACCTTCATCGCTGTCGGCGATGTCGTCGGCATGCAGTTCCGTGTAGCCCTCAGGCACGGCCTTCTTGATGACGGCGGCGCCGCGCACATCGTCGATCTCGTGGGCGGGCGTGCCCTTGGCTATCCTGTGCGCGACTTCGACCACGGCGCGCTCGGCGTTGCCATAGAGCAGAATGTCGGCCTTGGCGTCGATCAGGACCGAACGGCGCACCTTGTCCGACCAGTAGTCATAGTGAGCGATGCGGCGCAGCGACCCTTCGATGCCGCCGAGCACGATGGGCACCTTGGGATAGGCCTCGCGGCAGCGTTGCGCGTAGACTGTCACGGAGCGGTCGGGGCGCTTGCCGCCGGCGCCGCCGGGCGTGTAGCTGTCGTTGGAGCGGATGCGGCGGTCGGAGGTGTAGCGGTTGACCATCGAATCCATATTTCCGCCGGTGACCCCGAAAAACAGGTTCGGTGCGCCGAGCGCCTTGAAGGCATCCGCGCTCTGCCAGTCCGGTTGCGCGATGATGCCAACGCGGAAGCCTTGGGCTTCGAGAAGGCGACCGATGATGGCCATGCCGAAGCTCGGATGATCCACATAGGCATCGCCCGTCACGACGATCACGTCGCAACTGTCCCAGCCGAGCACGTCCATCTCGGCGCGCGACATGGGCAGGAACGGCGCGGTGCCGAACCGATGCGCCCAATGCTTCTTGTAGGAGAACAGCGGCTTTGCGGGCGGCAGTGGCGGCACGCCAACGGGCGCAGCCGCTGAGGCGCGGGGGGACGGCATGGACATCGGGAAGAGCCTGGGGTGGTCGTCTGAGAGCCCTCGAGGCTCAGTCGCTGCATTCCATAGCAGAACAGTTGGAATTGCTCAAATCGGCTTTCCCAACCGCATCAATCCCTGACAATGTCGGACCGTTTGCCCGTGCACGACAACGATTGGGCCGCGAGAGACGGTTTGACGACCGAGTGGGAGGCCTGCAGTGTGGGTCGCCCAATTTTGGAGTTGCCGATGCCCACCGATTACCGTCATCTTTTCGATATCCCCCGCGACGTCGCTTATCTCAATGCGGCGTCGTTCAGTCCATTGCCCAACGTAACCGCCGAGACGGGGCGCCAGGCCATCGCCAACAAGGTGCGGCCGTGGGAACTGCCGGCCGACTTCATCCAGCGCGAGAACGAGCGGGCGCGCACGGCGGCCGCGCGCCTGATCAACGCCAGCCCCGATGACGTGGCGCTGGTACCCTCGGTGGGCTACGGTTTTGCGACGATCGCCAAGAGCCTGGAGATTGCGCGCGGCAGCCGTGTGCTGGTGCTCGCCGAGGATCACACCTCGCCGGTGCTCGAATGGCATGTGCGCAGCGAGAGCCAGGGCTTCAGCGTCGAGACCGTCGCGCGGCCGGCGGATTTCGACTGGACACGCGCGGTGGTCGAGGCCGTTTCGAGGGCTGGCGCGGCGCCGCTCGCCGCCGCCTCCATCTCCTCCGTGCACTGGGCCGACGGCGCGCTCCTCGACATGACGCGCGTTGCCGAAGCCGTGCGCCAAACAGGCGCCGCGCTGCTGATCGACGCCACCCAAGGCGCTGGCGTCACGTCCATCGATGTTGCCGCACTCGACCCGGATGCGCTGGTGTTCCCGACCTACAAGTGGCTGCTCGGCCC
>JANYHP010000520.1 GCA_025359005.1 Hyphomicrobiaceae bacterium
CCGCGTGCCGACGTGCTCCGATAGCGTCGTCGCTGCCGGCATTGCCCGCGTCGTCTGCGCGCTGCCCGATCCCAATCCCGTCGTCGCCGGCCACGGCTTCGCACAGTTGCGCGAAGCGGGCATCGTCATCGATGTCGGCCACTTGGGCGGGCGTGCGCGCTGGGTGACGCTCGGCCATATCCTGCGCCAGACAGAGGGGCGGCCGTTCGTTCAGCTCAAAATGGCGCTCGGCTCGGATGGTCGCATCGCGCGCGGCGCCGGCCAGTCCGGCGGGCACGCAGCACCGGTCTGGGTCACGGGACCCGAGGCGCGCGCCGACGGTCATCTGCTGCGCGCGGAGGCCGATGCTATTCTCATCGGCGGCATGACGGTGCGCGCCGACGATCCCGACCTCACCTGCCGCTTGCCTGGCCTCGGCCACCGCTCGCCCATTCGCATCGTGCTTTCGCCCAAGCTCGGCCTGCCCGCCGAGACGCGGCTTGTTACCAGCGCGCGTGCGACGCCGGTGTGGCTCGTCACCGGCGCGCCATCGGCCCGCGCCGATGCCGACCTCAGCGCACGCGGCGTGCAGATCGTGCACGTGCCCGAGGCCCGCACGCCGGGCGGCATGGGCGCGGTGCTGGCCACACTTGCCGTCAAGGGCATCACGCGGCTGCTCGTCGAGGGCGGCCCGCACACCTGGCGGGCCTGCCTGGAGGCGCACGCGGTCGATGAAGTCGTCGTCTATCAGGGACCGGCGCCCGCGCCGCCCGGCGGGCTGGACGTGTTCCCCACCGGCGGCATGGAGGCCTATTTCAGTCTCTTCGGCCTCGCGCCGATCGAGACCAGTTCGCTTGGGGCAGACACCCGCACCCTCTACCGCCGCTCGATCGCGTGACCAGACCTCGTACCGACGAGCGTAAACATCAACCTCAACCCCCGACCTCCGTCATGGCCGCACCGCCCACTGTGCCCGCTTGTTGGTCTATCGCGTTGGGCTCGAGATATCGAACGTCTTGGTGACCGCAAATCAAAAAGCCGCGGCTCACAATCCGCGCCGCCGACCATCATGCAGTGCACATTCCTTCGTAAGGGCGGCCCTGATCACGTCCTGCACACTTGCAGACCTCTCGCCGTTGGATGTCGCCGCGCAGGAGCATCTGCACGATTGCTTATCTCGGCGTCGGTCATCACTCGTGCGGAGTGGCAGGTTCGGCGGCTTGATACCAGTCGGAAATGTCGCTTCCAGCAGCAAAGGAAACCACCGGACTTGCTTGCAGAAGGTCGATCATCGTAACCAGTTCATGCATACGGTGAGGCACCGAAATCAGGTGCGGATGGAGTCCAATCGCCAGCACGATCGTGCTCTCCTGACACTCGCTTTCAAACTGCTTCAGCGTAAAGGCAAGCCGTTTGGCCATTTCGCCAGTCGCATGCCGTTCGATGGCGTAGACGATGGAGTCGTTGATCTCGATGTTGTAAGGCATCGCCACGAGCGGCCCATGCATTGTCGTCATCCACGATGGCCGGTCGTCAACCACCCAATCGCAGACGTAGTCGACCCCTTGCTTCTTGAGCAAGTCCGGCGTGTCGATGGTCTCGCGTAGCCCCGGCGACAGCCATCCACGTGGTCGCGTGCCTGTGAACTTGGCGATTTTGTCCATACAGGCCGCGATCAATTGCTCCTCGCCGCTCTCTGCATGGTTTGTTGCCACCTGATGCATGCCATGACCGATAAACTCCCAACCGGCGTCGCGCATGGCGGCGGCGGCCTGCGGGTACGCATCGATGACGCCAGCATTGAAACTTGTCGAGGCTGGCAGGTGGCGATCGGAGAACAGCTTCAGGATGCGCGGTAGCCCTGCACGCATGCCGTAGTCGGCCCAAGAGAAGTTCGGCACATCCGGCACAGTCTCGCGCCCATGCGGTGGCGTGATGATTGTGCGCGGCATAGCGCGATCGAACTGCCAGTGCTCCACATTGACAACGAGATGCACAATGATGCGCTTGCCCCTGTATGGTGGAAGCGGCGCACGCTCAGAGGAGAGACGATACGGGATGCGCGGATTGGCCATGACTTCAGAACTCTCCGTCAGCGGTCAATGGGCACCGTGCGCGCCGCGCATCTCGGTCATGATCGCCGCTTTGAACTGGATAAAGGCGGGATTGGTCAGATCATCGATGGAACGCGGGCGCGGCAATGTGATCGGTATCTCGCGCGAGATGCGGCCCGGTCGCGCCGACATGACGCAGACGCGATCGGCCAGCAGAATGGCTTCGTCGATGTCATGCGTCACGAACAAAACCGTCGTCTTAAGCTTTTGCCAGACATCGAGAAGCAGTTGCTGCATGGACAGCCTGGTCTGCGCATCCAGCGCGCCAAACGGCTCGTCCATCAGCAACGCGCGTGGCTCCATGACGAGAACGCGCGCAATGCCGACCCGCTGGCGCATGCCGCCTGACAACTGCACCGGAAGCGCTTTTTTGAAGCCCTCAAGCCCGACGATCTTCAAGATCGCCTCAGCCTTGGGCTCGTAGATCGACCGTGCGACGCCTTGGACCTTGGGGCCAAACACGACATTGTCCCACACCGTTAGCCAGGGCAGCAGCGAGGCCTCCTGAAACACCACACCGCGATCCGGTCCCGGATTGGAGATCGCGCGGCTATCGAAGCGCACGCTACCGCTCGTCAATTGCTCAAAGCCCGCGAGGATATTGAGCAAAGTGGACTTGCCGCAACCTGACGGTCCGAGCAGGGCGACGAACTCACCCTCGCCGATGCGAAGATCGACTTCGGCCAGTGCCTGCACGACAGTCTTGCCACCAAACGTCTTCGATACACCGGCAAACTCGACCGTGCCCATGAGTTCCACTTACTGATTGAAGGATTGCAAGCGGTGCCATGTCAGCAGCCAGCCAGAGAGTGCGACGATCAAGCGATCAGACAGATATCCCAACAGACCGATCGAAACCATGTCAGCAAGCACGATGTCCATACGACCGACATAGTACGCGTCCCAGAGCACGTAACCCAGCCCGGATTTGACCGCCACCATTTCTGCGACGATCACCGCTGTCCAGCCGATGCCCAGGCCGATGCGCAAGCCGGTAAAGATCGACGGCATGGCCGCCGGAAGCACCACACGCCACAGCGTCGCGGCCTGCGACGCACCCATCATCTGCGCCGCTCTGATCCAATTCTTGTCAACGGCGCGTGCGCCCTGCGTCGCATTGATGACGATCGGATAGAACGCACCGAGCGTGATGAGAAAGATCGCTCCGAAATCCCGGATACCGAAGATCGCAATTGAGATCGGCAGCCATGCTGTGATCGGTACAGGCCTGAGCCAT
Source organism: Hyphomicrobiaceae bacterium (assembly GCA_025359005.1). Taxonomy (GTDB): domain Bacteria; phylum Pseudomonadota; class Alphaproteobacteria; order Rhizobiales; family Hyphomicrobiaceae; genus JABFRJ01. The sequence continues at coordinate 3,331 of JANYHP010000520.1, forward strand.
TGGATCGTTGGATCGACAAGCTTTGCAAACAGCCGCGACCAGCCAATGGCAATGCCCAACGGCACACCCGTTGCGATGGCGACCAGGAACCCCTTAGCGACGCGTTCGGCTGAGAAAATGACGTTTTGCAGCCACGTGCCGACATAGGGGTTGAGCCCGAACGTCGGGGTCCCGAAGGCCCAGTTGACCCAGGCCGTCCAGACGCGATCCGGCGTCGGCAACGCGCCGCCGAAGATGACGCCATTGGTGCCTGACAATTGCCAGAATGCAATCAAGGACACTGGCAAGATGAATGCCAGCAACGACGATGACAGCTGACCGGCCAGCGGCATCCAGGATGCAGCAAACGGAACCGGCGGCGCACCGCTCGTCGTTGCCGCGTTCGGGTGTTGCGCCGATGTGGCGCGTTGAGGCGTGTCCACTACCGTCACCGTGCCGGATCAAGCCTCACGCCTTCATTGCCTTTTCGAGGTACGAACCATCCCAGAATTTGTCGATTTCACCCGACACATCCTTCGGAATGACCCCGAGATCATTGAAGGCTTTGGCCTGGCGCTTGATCTGCTCAGGCGTGATGACGGGGCCGAGGTTGATCGTTTCGGCAATCTTGGCCGACACGACCGCATCGAGGCCGGTCAGCTGGGCAATGCCGGCGCCGAACTTGTCCTTGGACGCGCCCAGCTCTTTCATCTTCGCCACGTAGGCTTTGACGAACGCTTCGATCGCCGGCCGCTTGCTCGCGATCGCGTCTTTGTTGGCAACCAGCATACCCAACTCGGCACCGACGGCTTTGGATGTGCTGTAATCCAGGTTCTTGGCGAAGAAACCGTAGCCTTTCATGACCGGGATCGACTCAAAGGGCTCCCAAGTGACGATGGCATCGACCTCGCCCTTCTCAAGCGCCTGATTGAAGTTTGCGCCGCCGCCTTGAATGTTGATTGCATTGAACGAATTGTAGGGCATATTCTTTTCGATGAGCGTTGCCGCGAACTGGAACCAAACGGCCGATCCTGGTGCGATCGCGATCTTTTTGCCCTTGATGTCGTCCCAGCTGTCGAACTTGGTGCCAGTGCGGCCGATGACATACTTAGGGGACGACCCGATGCCCATGATGCCGACCATGCTGGTGGAGCCATTGGCCAGGGAGATGGCGAGATCGGCAGGGCCGACCGAGCCGACGTCAAGCGAGCCCGCCAGCAGCGCCGTTCGCGCATCCGCATAGCGCGCGAACTCCACCATTTTGACATCCACGCCCGCCTTCGTGAGATCGTCCGCTATCAGGATCATCGGCGCAAGATGTGCGACCTTCTGATAGCCGACCGTCAATGTCGTGTTGGCGAACGCGCGTGATGAGAGCCCGACATCCGCCGTCGCGGCAGCCATCAATCCAAGCAGTGTTCTGCGCTTCATTTTGCACCTGTCCCCCAGCGAACTCACGCTCGCCGACATTACACGACTTTACTCGATTTCAAACTGTCGATCTCTGATGCAGAGAATCCGAAAGTGGCTAAAATTTCATCAGTGTGCTCGCCCTTGGCCGGAATAGCGGCAACAATTTTGGCGGGCGTGCGTGAGAGCACGACGGGTTGTCCAACCAGCGTCACCTTACCTCGGGCGGGGTGCTCGACCGTCTCGGCGATTGCAAGATGACGCACTTGCGGATCTGCAAAAACCTCATCCATCTTGTAAATCGGGCCGGCCGGCACACCCGCTGCCGCTAGCTCGCGCCGCCATAGGTCTGAAGTCTTGGCTTTGAACAGCGGCTCCAGGATGGCCCTGAGTTGCGGCCTGTGCTCGAAACGGAGCGCCATGGTTGCGAATTCTGGCAACGTCGCGAGTGCCGGTGACCCTATGGCTTTGCAGAAGGCCAACCATTGTCCTTCACCGCCGACGCCAATGTTGATGAAGCCGTCCGCCGTCGGCAAGACCCCCATGGGCGTTGCATACGGATGGTCGTTGCCCGCCTGCTGCGGCGCGACACCATCGACAAGATAGCGTGCGGCCTGGAAGTCGCAGACGGCGATTTGTGCCTGCAGCAACGACGTCTGGACCCATTGGCCGCGCCCGGATCGCTCCCGGTCGGCCAGTGCGACCAGAATGCCAATGGCAGCATAGAGGCCCGCAGATGTATCCGCGATGGCGGCACCCGCCCGCATCGGTCCTGTGCCAGGTTCGCCCGTGATCCACATCAGCCCGCCCATGCCCTGGGCGATCTGATCGAAGCCGGCATCTTTGGCTG
>JANYHP010000531.1 GCA_025359005.1 Hyphomicrobiaceae bacterium
CGGTCTGTGGGAAGGCGCGGTCAAGGCGTTCGGTATTCGCCAATTCATACTGCCGCCGCCGAGCCAGGTCTTCTCGGCACTTGTCCAGGGCTTTGCCACCAATCTTTATCCAGAGCATATCCTTGTAACACTGAACGAGACGATGCTTGGCTTCGCGCTCGGTACGGCGCTGGCATTCGTTCTTGGTACGGTCGTGGCGCTGTCGCGGCGGGTGGAGTATTTCCTCTATCCGTTCATCGTCATGTTCCAGGCGATGCCGAAGGTGGCGCTGGCGCCGCTGATCATCATCTGGTTCGGCCTCGGCATGACGTCGAAGGTCATCAATGCGGCGCTGGTGGCGTTCTTCCCGCTGATGGTCAACACCATCGTCGGCCTGCGCTCGGCGGAGGAGGATCGCATCAACCTGATGCGCTCGCTGGCGGCGTCGAAGTGGCAAATCTTCTGGATGCTGCGGCTGCCGAACGCGTTACCGTACATTTTTGCCGGGTTGGAGATCGCCATGATTTTTGCCCTCATCGGGGCGATTGTTGCGGAGTTCATCGGTGCTGAGAAAGGTCTCGGCATGCTGATCCAGAGCATGAACATCAACGTCGACGTTGCGGGCCAATTCTCGATCCTGCTGATCCTGTCGGTGATCGGCCTCATCTTGAACGGCATCGTCGCGGCGCTGCGCCGACGCCTGCTGTTCTGGGACGCCGCCTCCCAGAGCGATCCCCGATCCAAGTCCACGGAGAAGAAGCCATCATGAAGCGCTCGATACTTGCAGTCGCGTCGGCGTGGGCGCTGTTGGGCGGCCACGCACAGGCGCAGGTCGAGACGATCAAGGTGGGCTGGTGCGCGCGCACCGTATCGTCGGCGGCGACGCCGTTTGCAATCGCGACCAAGATGGGCTGGTTCGAGAAAGCCGGGGTCAAGGTGGAGTTGGTGCCGTTGCCGGGCTCGGGTGATTGCACCAAGCTGGTGGCGACGGGTGAGATCCCGTTCTCGCTGCCGAGCGCTGAACCGGTGCTGGTGATCCGGCCGCAGGGCGCGGACGTGAAGTTTTTCTACACGGCCTATCAAAATAATATTTACGGGTTCGCGGTGGCCGCGGACAGCCCGCTGAAGTCGGTCGCCGATCTCAAGGGGAAGAAGATCGGTGTCATCGGCATGGGGTCGGCTGGTGCGATCGTCGCGCGCGCGTTGGTGGCAGATGCGGGCATGGACCCGACGAAAGATGTGTCGATCGTGGTTGCCGGCGAGGGTGGGCAGACGGCGGCGCTGTTGTCGGCCAGCCAAGTCGACGCGCTGTCGCAATTCGACACGCAATACGCGCTGGTCGAGAACGCGGGCGTGAAGCTGCGCATGTTCGAGCACCCCGACATCGCCAAGTTTCCGTCCAACGGTTTTGTGGCGCTGGGGGAGACGTTGAAGACAAAGCGCGCTCAAGCCGTTGCGCTGGGCAAGGGCTATGCGATGGGTACGGTATTTGCGATGGCCAACCCGGAAGCGGGTGTGCGCATCCTGTGGGATGTCTATCCGCAGACGCGGGCGACCGGCAAGGACGAGGCGACGGCGCTGCGCGACGACATGGCGACACTGAGCGCGCGCGCCAAAAGCTGGGTCTATGAAAAAGCCGGCGCCAAGCGCTGGGGTGAGAACGTCACGGAGAACTATGCGACCTACACGGCTTGGCTGCTGAAAAACGGCGTGATCAAGCAGTCCATCCCGGTGGCTGATATGGTCGACAACACTCTGCTCGACGAGATCAATGCGTTCGACGGCGCGGCAATCGCTGCGGCGGCCAAGGCGTATAAGGGGAAGTAGCGGCGTGCCAATGCGGCCGACAGCCGTTCAAGCAAGAGAGGGATACGCGAAGCGCGGTTCGCCATCTTAATTTCCGACGAGCCGTGGTAGCTTGCAGCCCTGTGCGCGGCACGCGGGCGCGTACGTGGAGCGGTATTGCTCTTTCGTGCACCACTGCCCCTTAGGAAGATGGGATCGGATCTCGCAGTGCCGCGTGGAGGCGATGTAGCGTTTGGTTACGCCCTTGCAAACGCACGACCAGGCTTGTGACGCGGTGGCTGCTTCAGGGACGAGGAGTGCGAGGCTGGCTGCAAAACCGAGGCGCACGAGCCCCAGTGGTCCTTGGGACAATTTGAAACGCGACATTGGTCAACTCCCAGGTTTAATAAGCTCCTGAGCGCTGACGCTGGCATTGCGCCGCGGGCAGAGCAAGTGCTGCCGCTATGCACTGCGAGGATCTCCTTCCGCCTGTAACTGTACGCGGAGTTCGGTCTTTAGGATCTTGCCGTAGTTGTTCTTGGGCAGGGTGTCGGCAAAGCGATAGCCTTTGGGGCGTTTGAAGCGGGCGATGTTGGCGAGGCAGAGCGCGTCGAGGGATTGCGCATCAGGTGCAGGTGCGCCGGGCTTGGCGACGATGTAGGCGATCACCTCTTCGCCCCAATCGGCGTGCGTCTTGGAGACGACGGCGCACTCGAGCACGGCCGGATGGGTGAGCAGCACTTCCTCGATCTCGCGCGGGTAGATGTTGGAACCGCCGGAGATGATCATGTCTTTGGAGCGGTCTTTCAGCGTGAGGAAGCCGTCGGCGCTGACGGCGCCCATGTCCCCGGTCCATAGCCAGCCGTCGCGGAGGGCCTTGGCGTTGGCTTCTGGGTTGTTCAGGTACCCGGGCATGACGCAATCGCTGCGGGTGATGATCTCGCCGATGTCGCCTTCGGGAACGTCGCGGCCAGCGTCGTCCACAACGCGGAACGCGCAACCGGTGCGGGCGATGCCGGCGGAGCCGAGGCGGGCTTCATAGGCGGGGTGCGTGGTCTCGGCGTGCATGCGCTTGGTGAGACCGGAGATGGTCATCGGCGCTTCGCCCTGGCCGTAGAGCTGGAAGAATTTCGGTCCGAACTGGGCGATCGCGCGCTTCAGGTCGGAGACGTACATCGGCGCGCCGCCGTAGATGAGTGTCTTGAGGCCGCGCGTGTCACAGGCACCGGCTTTGGGGTGGTTGATCAGGCGCGAGACCATGGTGGGGGCGGCGAACATCGAGACGCTTTGATGCGTGCCGAAAAGGGCAAGCACGTCGGCGGGCTCGAAGCCCGGCAGCACGATCTGGTGGGAGCCGCGCAGGATATGCGGCAGCGCATAGAGCCCCGAGCCATGGCTCAAGGGCGCGGCGTGGGCGCAGACGTCGCGGTCATCGACGAAATCGATATCGGCGTAATAGGCATGGCAGGCGAACAGCAGGTTGCGGTGGGTGAGGACGGCGCCCTTCGGCCGACCGGTGGTGCCGGAGGTGTAGAACAGCCAGGCTTCGGTGCCGGGATCGGTGGGCGCGGTGGCGATGGGGGCGGCAGAGATGAGCTTGCGCCAGTCGGCGCTGCCATCGTCAATGATCTCGGGGAGAGCGCCGCCGACTGCGGTGAGGGCTTCGGCGTGCTTCTTGGAGGCGAGAACGAGGCGGGTGGAGGCGTTTTCCAAGATCCAGGCGACTTCCTTGGCGTGCAGTTTGGAATTGATGGGGACGGCCGCGAGCCCCGCGCGCCAGATGCCGAAAAGGGCAGGCAGAAAGCTCAAGCAATTGTCCATCAGGATGGCGACGCGCGCTGGCGGGGCGAGGCCATGGCGGCCACGCAGGGCCGCGGCGATGCGGGCGACCTGATCGTCGAAGGCGGCGTAGGTCAGTGTGCCCTCGGGCGCGGTGATGGCCGGGGCGTGGGGCAGATGACGGGCGACGGCTGCGAGTGACCAGGAGAGGTTCATGGGGGTTCCAGGGGCATGAGTTCAGCCAAAATGCTGCCAGCCATGGCCGCAGAGAGCAAGGCTCTCAACAGTAGGCTGGGTGGGCAGCATAAGCGGGCGTGACGGCACCTCGTGCGCCTGCTTTAGTGGACGTCAAGAACCAGCAAGCGAAGCGGGGACGGACATTCATGGCCAATACCATTGACGCCAGCGTCGGAGGGCAGGTGCTCAAGCAACTGGTCCAACCGGGCGACAGGATCGACGCCGAGACCGAGGTGGCGATGATCGAATCCATGAAGATGCACATCCCCGTGCTGGCCGAACAGGCAGGCACGGTCGGCAAGTGGCTGGTTGCGGAGGGTTCGGCCGTCAAGGAAGGCCAGGCGTTGCTGGAACTGGTGCGCTGAGATGAGCTGGCAACCGGAGCTCGACGACATCGCCCGGCGCTTGAAGCTGGCTGAAAACCTCGGAGGGGCTGACAAAGTCGCGCGCCATCGCGCCAACGGCAAGCTCACCGTGCGCGAGCGGATCGACGGGCTGGTCGACCAAGGCTCGTTTGCGGAAGTGGGCGGCCTGTCGGGATTTCCCGAGTATGACGAGCATGGCACCCTTACCGGCTTCACGCCGGCCAACGTGATCTGCGGGCGCGCCGAGATCAACGGCCGCACCGTGTTTGTCACGGGCGACGACTTCACCGTGCGCGGCGGGGCCAACGATGGGGGCTTGCGCGAAAAGTTCCGCTTTGCCGAGACGGAGGCGCGGCGCTGGCGCATGCCGCTGGTGCGGCTGGTGGACGGCACGGGCGGTGGCGGCTCGGTCAAGCATCTGGAAGATCTAGGGCGCACCTATCTGCCTGACGTGCCGGATATGACGGAAATTCTCGATGCGCTGTCGGAAGTGCCGATCGTCGCGCTGGGGCTTGGCTCGGTAGCGGGCATGGGGGCTGCGCGCGTCTGCGCTTCGCACTACTCGATGATGGTGAAGGGCACTTCGCAACTTTTCGCGGCGGGGCCGCCGGTGGTCGCGCGGATCGGCGAGACGGTGACAAAGGAGGAACTGGGCGGCTCGTCGATCCACGCCAAGTGCGGGACCATCGACGACGAGGTGGCGACGGAAGCGGAGGCGTTTCAGCGCGCGCGGGCGTTTCTGTCATATCTGCCGCAGAGCGTGCACGAACTGCCGCCACGGGCTGCGTGCTCCGATCCGGTGGACCGGCGCGAGGAGATGCTGTTGAGCGCGGTGCCGCGCGACGCGCGACAGGTGTATCGCATGCGCCCGATCCTGACGGCGGTGCTGGATCGCGACAGCTTTTTCGAAATCGGCCGCGCGTGGGGGCGTTCGGTCATCACAGGCCTCGGGCGGTTGGATGGCTGGCCGGTGGCGATCCTGGCGTCCGATCCCTATCACTATGGCGGTGCGTGGACGTCCGATGCTTGCCGTAAGGCGATCCGGCTGGTGGACCTCGCCGAGACGTTCCATCTGCCGGTGGTACATTTCGTCGATATTCCCGGATTTCTCATCGGCACAGACGCAGAGCGGTCTGGCGTGATGCGCTACGGCACGCAGGCGCTCACCGCGATCCGGCAGGCGCGCGTGCCGTGGTGCGCGATGATGGTGCGCAAGGCTTTCGGCATGGCAGGACTGAGCCAGCGCAATGGGACGGATGCATTCGTGCGCTACGCGTGGCCGTCGGCGCAGTGGGGCTCGCTGCCGATCGCGGGCGGCGTGGACGCTGCTTATCGCGCGGTAATCGAGGCGGCGCCGGATCCGGCGGCCAAGCGCGCCGAGATCGAAGCCAAGCTGGAAAAGCTGCAGGCACCGGTCAGGACGGCGGAAGCGTTCGGTGTCGAGCACATCATCGACCCGCGCGAGACGCGAGCACGGTTGACACAGTTCGCCCGCATGGCCGCGCCGCTGCGGACCACAGGGCGGACGGGCTTTGGGTATCGGCCGTGATGCCGGCGGCCTCGGCGTGGGTGATCTATGCGGCGGCGGCGTTAGCTGAGATCGGTGGCTGCTTTGGCGTATGGTTGTGGTTGCGCGAGGGGCGATCGGCGGGATGGGCTGTTGGGGGCATCGTTGCGCTGGCGGTGTTCGCGGGGCTGTTGACGCGGGTTCCCACGGATGCTGCA
>JANYHP010000560.1 GCA_025359005.1 Hyphomicrobiaceae bacterium
TGTCCGGCACGACCACGCGCATCAGGTAATCCACCTCGCCACTCATACGATAGAACTCGACGACTTCAGGAAAGTCGTTGACTGCGGCGTGGAATTTTTCGAGCCAGGCAAGGCTGTGCTGGTCGGTCTTGATGGAGACGAACACGGTCACGCCGGCGTTGACCTTGGCTGGGTCGAGGACCGCCACCCGCCGGAGTACGACCCCGGTCTCGTCGAGCTTTTGGATGCGGCGCCAACACGGCGTCGTCGAAAGCCCAACCTCTTTGCCAATCTCGGCCACCGGCTTAGTGGCGTCGGTCTGCAATTGCCGCAGGATTTTGATATCCATCTCGTCGAGCGCCATGGATGCTCCCAGTTTGCCTGATATTAGGACGTTGTTCTATTCGACGCAAAGAATATGGAATGGAAAACGCCATTTTGCAATGATATAGTGCTGTAGCGACTATAATTTTCTGTCTCGGGGTTTTTTTATGGTCCCTATCATACGCTTGACCTCAGCCTTTGCCGTGGCTGGTCAGTTGTATTCCGGAGACTTCCGGGAACTGGCGGCGCGGGGCTTCCGATCGGTTGTCTGTAATCGTCCGGACGGCGAGGCGGCGGGGCAGCTCGACACGGCGGCGGCGCGTGTGCATGCCCACGCCGCCGGTTTGGCATTTTGTGCGCTACCGCTGACGGTGCTCGATGTGCTGGATCCTGCTGCGGCGCCCTCGACGCGGGCCTTGCTTGAGACGCTGCCCGGACCGGTACTTGCGTATTGCCGGTCGGGCACGCGCTCGGCGATGGCATGGGCCACGGCGACGGCCGGCACTGCTCCGGTTGAGTACGTGATCGCCGTGCTGTAGCGGGCTGGCTTCGACCTGCCGGACCTTGCAGACGATTTGCGCGCTCGGGCAGCGGAGCGTGCTCTCGAAACCGGCGTCCTGGCGCTGGCCGCCGTCGCCTAAGCTGCGGATCGATCACCCGGCAGATGAAGGGATCCGTTCGCGTACGCGCGCGCGGACGACAGGTAGCACCTCATCTTCGAACCACGGATGCGTCTTGAGCCATCCCGTATTGCGCCACGACGGATGCGGCAGCGGCAGCGCGAGCGCGTGATTGTGTGTGCGTGTTGCGGCCGGCGCCAGGAATGATCGCCAATTGGCCACTGTCTCGCGCAGTGTGGGGTGGGCGCGGTCGGGCAGGTGCCAGCGGATGGCGGCGAGGCCGACCAGCAGGAAGAGATCGAGGTTCGGCATCAAGCCAAAGAGCCGGGCGTGCCAGGCGGTGGCGCACTCGGGCCGTGGCGGGCGGTCGCCGCCCTTGCTGTCGTTGCCTGGGAAGCAGAACCCCATCGGCACAATGGCAACGTGGCGGCCGTCGTAGAACTCGTCCGGCGTGACCCTCATCCAGGCCCGCAGGCGATCGCCGGACGGATCGGTGAACGGCGTACCGGACGCGTGCACGCGTGCCCCCGGCGCCTGTCCACAGATCGCGATGCGGGCCGTGGTGGAGACGCGCAGAACCGGACGGGGCGCATGTGGCAAGGGGCGGCCACGAGGACGTTCAATGCAGAGACGGCATTGGGTAATGTCGTGCGTCAGGGCTGCAAGCGCATCCGTTGCGGCGACCGTGTGTGGGGGCGCGTGGGGCACCTCAGATCTCAACTATGGCACCGTCGTCGGCGAAGGCGACGTGGGCCGCCTTGACCTGCGCCCGGTGGGTGAGCATATCGCGCGACATGTGTGTCAGCAGCAGGCGTTTGGCGCCGATGCGGTCGAGGTTCTGGGCGATCTGTTCCCAGCTCAGATGCATGACGGGTACGCCGGCGAACCGGTAGCATTCGATCAGATAAAGATCGGCGTTGCGCCCGATATCGATCAAAGCCTCGGTCCATTGGCTGTCACCGGAATAGGCGAAAACCTTGCCGTGATATTCGAAGCGAAGGCCATAGCTCGGCGCACCAGAGGGATGATCGACCTCGAAGGCCGTGGTCTTGAGGCCACCGATGTCCATGGGATGCTTGGGGTGGAGGACGTGATAGCGCACATGCATCGCGGTGAGCTTGGCGGCCATGCCGGGATAAAACGCATCCATGGCGGCAGTGACACGTGCTTCGAGGCCGGGCGGTCCGTAGAGATCGAGAGGGGTGGTGCGCCGCGCAACGAGCGCCTGCTGCATCAACACGAAAATGAGACCACCAAAATGGTCGCCGTGCAGATGGCTGATGACAATGCGCGGGATCGTCTCGAGTTGCACGCCCTGCTGTTCGACGCCGAGCAGGGTGGTGGCGCCGCAGTCGATCATCAGCGGCACGCCGCCCGCCTCCAGGATAAAGGCTGCCTGCAAGCGACCGCCGCTGCAGAAGGCGTCGCCCGATCCGATAACTTTAAGTTTCACGCGCACACCCCGTGGTTCGAGCATTTTCCGGTTGAGTGGGGCCCGGTTAACCGCAGAAAATGCGACAAACAAGGAGTCTGATGCGATAGTCGGTTGTCGCTCAGGCTTTGGCGCTGGGGCGGGCGGATACTTCTGCGTACCAGCGCTCCACATTTGCGAGGCCGGGCGGCCGCTCGACGCGCGCCGGCCGCATGAAGTCGACGGCGCACAGTGCAGTAATATCGGCGACGGAGTAGCTGTCGCCGGCGACGAAGCGGCGGGTGGCGAGTTCGTTGTCGAGCATGACGAGGATTGCCTGCGCCTTGGGCTTGCAGGCCTCGGCGAAGTCCTTGATCTGCGGCACCTCAAGGTGCGCCATGGCTGGGTGGCCGTGCCGAAACGCGCCGGCGACGTTCATGAGCAGGCCCAGCTCCATGTGCCGGTTCCACATCTCTATGACGGCGCGCTCTTTGGCGCCCATGCCCATCAGTGCGGGCTGCGGATTGGTCTCCTCGAAATAGCGGCAGATGGCCATGGTCTCGGAGATGGCGGTTCCGTCGTCGAGAACAAGCACGGGAACGCGCTGAAATGGATTGAGCTTGGAAAACTCCGGAGTGCGCAGGGCGCCCTTCATGAGATCCATCTCGTGGAACGGCACGGTGATGCCCTTCTCGGCGAGGAAAATACGCACCCGGCGTGGGTTGGGCGCGGTGCGGGTTTCGTAGATCTTCATAGGGGGCTCCGGCGCGGGCGGCTGCATGCGGAAATTGGGACTAATTTTTAGGGAGTGTGTTGGGAAGGCAAGTGCTGCGCGAACAGTGATGTTCACGTTATCGAGTGCCTTAGACGTAGCGAACCAACTGGCCGCACGCAAGCAAGCGTTGCTACGCAAGGGGAGGCGCACCAACTCCTGCCGAGGCGCCAGAAGTCGGGCCATGGGCAAGCAAACATCCCAGCATATTCGTAAACAAGCGTTGAGGAATTGGCGTTAAGGTTCGCGCGCGGTCGCCGGATCGGTGGGCCGCGGTTACGACAGGATGAAGCCCCAGTGCCTGCTGAAGCGCGCGACGACCGCATCGAAGCAACGCTCCGGCAGGCCCGCGCCGGCCGGCTCGGTGCGCCGGCGGGGCCGTCTGCGGCGGTGCGAGTGATCGCGCGGGGCGCGACTGTGCAGCAGGGCACGCCCGTCAAGCCAGCCAAGCCGGTGCCGCCCGTTGAGGTGCGCGCCGCCCGCACCCGCCTCTCGCAATCGGCGCACGATAAACCGAATTACGATCTGGAGCTTCTGCAACTCTTCATCCGCAATGAGATGCAGGCGTTGCCGACGATCCCGCTGCTGGCGGTAATCTTCTCCCTCGCCTCGATGTTCTGGGCGCCGGTCACACATGCGGCCCTGTGGCTGTGCGGCGTCATCATCGCCAAGTTGTTCCTGATTCACGCAGCGCGCGTTTTCGAGGACCCCAAGGCACCAAAACGCACTCCGGACTATTGGCTCAGGCGCTTCTTCGTTGCCGAGTTGTTGTCGGGGATTGCCTGGGCGGGGCTGGCCTTCGTCGGC
>JANYHP010000599.1 GCA_025359005.1 Hyphomicrobiaceae bacterium
CTGCGCGGCAACCGCGCGCCTCAGGCCCGATATCGTCTGGTTCGGTGAGATGCCCTACCAGATGGAGCGCATCGAGGACGCGCTCTTCCAGTGCGACCTGTTCGTCTCGATCGGCACATCGGGTAACGTCTATCCGGCGGCCGGGTTCGTCAAAGGCGCCCACTCCGTCGGCGCGCACACGGTCGAGATCAACCTCGAACCCAGCGACGGCGCCAGCCAGTTCGATGATTGCCGGCATGGCCCCGCAGGTGTGCTGGTGCCCGCGTTCGTGGATGAGGTGCTGGCACGCGTTCGCGGCGAACAAACCTAGCGTTGTGGCACAAACGGCAGCTTCCCAATTCCCGCCATGCCGGCTGGTGCCGGCATCGGCGACAAAGCGGAGACCTTTTCGCTGCTTTCCGCGGGTCCCGGCACCAACGCGTGCCGCCCGATCACGCCACGTCGCGGCGTTTTGCCTTTGGCGCCGCGGCGTTGGGTGCGGGGGGCTGTGCCGGCGTGTTCGTCTCGGACTTGCTGGCCATCTCGGCCGCGACAGCTTTGAGGCGTCGCACGGGGTCGGCCTCGCCGAGCGCCGAACTGCTTTGGCTGCCCGAGCGGTCGAGGCCGCCACTGGCCCGCGCATCGAACAGCTCATCGGCGATCATGAGGGCCGCCATGAGGATCAGGCGTTCGTCACCAGCGGAGCCCACGTCGGCACGCACCTGTTCGACCTTGCCTTTCACGTAGCCGGCCAGTTCCACCAACCGGTCCTCTTCGCCGTCGTCGCAGACGAGGCGATAGATGCGGTCGTTCAAGGTAATTGCGACCAGCCCCATCGTCAGTCAGCCTCGTTGGCAAAGCGGCAAGTCGGGGCCGCGCGACTCAATTCTCATCGTGCAGCAGAGCATGCAAGCGATCGGCGATCCATGCAACGCGGTCGGTGACGCCGGCCAACCGCGCTTCCAACTCGGCAATGCGCGCGCCCGCCTCGGCCAGCGCCTGTTGCAGGTCTTCGCCGCTCAACTCATCAGGGCTGTTACCGGCGGGGGTGGGCTTCTTGGCAGCGGAGGCCCGCCCCCGGGTCTCAGGCTTTGTAACGGCCTTGTCAGACGTCTTTTTCGGTGTCCGTGCCGATGCGGCGGCTAAGCAGCGCGGACCGCCGGCCGCAGGGGCAAGCTGTCGCGCAGGCCCGGCGAGCCGCGCCGCACGATGGGTGCGGGCGGTCGGCGGGCTTGTCGTCGTGTGCTCTCGCCGTCGCATCGAAGCCGGCTCCCTGCCTGCGCATCCGGTCGTCGCGACCGACCTCGGCAAGCCTCTGATTCGTCAGATACTCTCTACAGGCTGGCGCTGGTTAACGCGCCTCAGTGTTCGGCTCAAGAACGCATTCCACACAGCGGCCGAGTATCACCAAAGGGTGATGCGCAAAGACAACGGAACGGCACACGGCAGGCGACGACCTGGACGCGGTTCAGCCCGCGCCGCGCAGGCAGCAAGCGCCATTGCGAAGTTCACGCTCGCACCAGCATGTTGCACCATACCGTGGCTCGATCGTTAATTTTCGGCGCCAAACAGTTGTTTGGTACCGAGTTTGCGGAATAGCTGGCGAATGATATTTTCGTCGCGCGCGGAATTCTGTGTCTGGTTGGACGAGAAATTGATGACCTTGCCGTCTTTTAGGCCGTATTTGGACACGCGTTCAACCGAGCCCAAAGGCGTGAAATAGACCGCAAGGACTGTCCGGTCGGTTTCTTCGGCGGAAAAAAACGACGTCTGCTTTTCGGTTGATGAAATATAATACAGGGTCTGGGCGCCGCCGACGGTGGCCGTCGTGGTCGGCGATCCGAGCACACCCGACACCTGTCCCAGACTCATCCCGGTCTGAATCTTCTGGATGTCGTCGTCCTGGAACTGATGGCCCCGTTTGATGACTGTCGGCGCGCAGGCCGCGAGCGCGAATGCTGCCGCTGCCATTGCGGCCAGGCCCCGGCGCCGGCCAAGGCCACTCTTGCGGTCCCGTACGGCGGAAACGCCGACGACGGCCATGCAATGTCGCCGCAGCCTCGATGCATCAAATCGCACGTTCGCATCCCCATCAGATCGTCGCACCCACCGGGTCAGAGCGGCTCGGTGCCTTCATGCGTCGGGCGATGCGACCGAATCGCGCGCCCTCTGGTCTAAGCCGTTAGCGGGCACGGGCGCCGTACGCAACCACGCCTGTTGCACCACAAACCCGCACTCTCCCGACAGACGGTCGGCTGCATAGCTTCCAGCTCTGTGGCCACAAAACCTCTGCGATCACAGCACGCTTGCAGCCGCCGCGTTCTTGTGACCACAACGGCGGCCAAACCAACAACGGCCGCCTTAGGCCGCGCGAGCCCCGTCATGACACTGTTACGCGCATGGCTTGCCAGACGGTCCCACACTAGGCTGATGGCACGTGAAATTTATGGCTCGATTGTGGCTGCCGGCCGGCAGATCACCTTCTACGAGACGCAGGGGGTGCCAGACACGCGCGAGGGGCGGTTCGAAATGATTGCGCTCCACGTCGCCCTCGTCATGCTTCGGTTGCAACGGATTGGCAGTGACGGTGTTCATCTCGGGCGCGGCGTCGCGGAAGCGTTCATCGGCGATATGGACGACAACATGCGCGAGATCGGCATCGGCGATCTGGCTGTGCCACGCAAGATCAAGCGTGCCGGTGCCGCCCTGTTCGATCGCCATCGCGACTATGGGCGGGCGCTGGCGGCCGAAGGCCTGGTGGCACTCGAGGCCGCCATCGGTGATGCCCTGACGGCCGCCGGGGCCGGGCCGGGGCTGGATCGGCCGGCGCTCGCGCGCTACACCAAGACGCTAGCGGCGCAGTTGACGGCCACCAGTGACGCCGATTGTCTGGCCGGGCGGGTGACGATCGCGCCGCGAGTGGCATGATCGGCAACGGGTAATTTGTGGACAATGGCTGAGCTGACCGATGGATGATGCGCACGACCATAACGCCGACGCCGCCCCCCTGCCGCTTGGCTGGACGGTCGATATCCGGGATATTCCGGCCAAGGGCTATGAGGTTGCCAAAGCAGCGACGGACGCCGAGCGGCTGGATATAGCCGCGGCGCTGGGCCTTTTGTCGTGCGAGCGGCTGTCGGCCAGCGGCCGCATCCGTCCCATCGCCGGCGATGGCTTTCGTCTGCAAGGCCGGCTGCAGGCCGATGTGGTGCAGGCGTGCGTGGTGACCTTGGCGCCAGTGCATGACACGATCGATGTGCCCTTGTCGGTCGAATTTGTGCCCGTTGAGCAGGCGAAGGCGGCTGCCGGCGGCGCGGTTGAACTCGATGACCCGGTGGAGACCGAGCCGATCGAGGGAGATGCACTGGCGCTTGGCCGGGTCCTCTTCGAGGAACTGGCGGCCGCCATCAACCCCTATCCCCGTCGTCCAGGCGCCGAATATGCCGCCCCCGCGGCCGATGCTGCCACGGCTGCCGCGAACACGCCGTTTGCCGTCCTCGCTCGCCTCAAGGCGCAGAAGACGGAGCCCTGAGCGCGGCGTACTTGGGTGGTGGAGAAGACTGCGCGCCACACCGTCTGTGCGGCGATTTCGTTTGTGCCGATGGCACGAACGGGTAATTTCAAAGCCCCTGTCCCTGATGAGAACTGTGGGGCATGGGGCGCGCGCTGCCGGCCCGGCGACCGGTGCGCGCGAGACGTGTTGTCGCCCGATGGATGCAAGTATGGCAGAGGCTTATGTCTTGGCTCTGGACGCGATGGGGGGCGACTTCGGGCCATCCGTTGTCATATCCGGGGCGGCGCTGGCGTTGAAGCGGCACCCGGAATTGCAGTTTCATCTGTTCGGTCAGGCGGCGGCCATCGAAGCCGAGCTGAAGAACCATCCCGAACTGGCCAGCCGCTGTGTGATCCGCCACACCGACACGGTGATCGCCATGGACGCCAAGCCCAGCCAGGCGCTGCGCCGCGGCAAAGGCACGAGCCTGTGGCAGGCGCTGGAATGCGTGCGTGACGGGGAGGCAGCTTTCGCCGTCTCGGCCGGCAATACCGGCGCGCTGATGGCCTGCGCCCGCTTCATCCTACGCACGGTGCCTGGTATCGACAGGCCGGCGCTGGCCGGTCAGTGGCCGACCATCCATCGCCCCAGTATCGTGCTGGACGTGGGCGCCAACATCGGCGCCACCGCGCGCGACTTGTGCCAGTTCGCGTTGATGGGTGCGGCCATGGCGCAGGCGGTGTTCGGCATCGAGCGGCCGACGGTCGGCTTGCTCAACGTCGGCGTCGAAGAGATCAAGGGCGCCGACGAGGTCAAGGAGGCGCACGCGCTGTTGAAGCGCGTCGACCTGATGTTCGATTATCGCGGCTATGTGGAGGGCGACCAGATCGGCCAGGGCGTCGTCGATGTGGTGGTGTGCGAGGGCTTTACCGGCAACGTCGCACTCAAGACGGCGGAAGGCACCGCCAAACAGATCGCTACCTACCTGCGCGAGGCCATGACCTCGTCGGTCTCGGCCAAGCTCGGCGCCTTGCTCGCCCGCGGCGGGTTCCAGGTGCTCAAAGCCCGCATGGACCCGCGCCGCAACAACGGCGGCACGTTCCTCGGACTGGCCGGCATCGCCATCAAAAGTCATGGCGGCACCGATGCGCTCGGTTTTGCCAGTGCGATCGACGTCGGCTATGGAATGGCGCGCAGCAAGACCGTGGAGCGGCTGGCCGCCGATATCGCGTTGCTATCGTCCAAGCTCGACCAGTTGGTGGGAGATGTAGCACCCGCGGTCGCAGCCTCAGGAGCGTCTTCTAACTAGGTCGCTCCTCCGCTCAGCCTTCCCATTCAAGTTATCGCATGGTGCCGATGCTTACGCCGAAACCGAAGTCGAAGGATTCCAACGTGGCCACGATCCGATCGGTCTTCCGCGGCGTGGGCGCCTATCTGCCCAAGCGCATCCTCACCAACGCTGAACTTGCCAAGCAGGTCGACACCACCGACGAATGGATCGTCGAGCGGACCGGCATCAGCGCGCGCCACATCGCGGCAGACGGCGAATGCACCTCCGACATGGGCGCCCACGCCGCGCGGCAGGCCCTGGTGCGCGCCGGCATCGATCCGGTCGAGATCGATCTCGTCATCTGCGCCACCGCCACGCCCGATCGCACGTTTCCCGCCACCGCCGTGCGCATCCAGAACATGCTCGGCGTCACCAAGGGCGCGGCCTTCGACGTGCAGGCGGTGTGCTCGGGGTTCATCTATGGCCTCGCCACCGCGGATGCGTTCCTCCGTACTGGCCAGTTCAAGCGCGCTGTGGTGATCGGCTCGGAGACATTCTCGCGCATTCTTGATTGGGAAGATCGCACCACGTGCGTGCTGTTCGGCGACGGCGCCGGCGCGGTCGTGCTCGAGGCGCAGCCGCAGACCGGTGGCCGCCAGGATCGCGGCATTTTATCCAGCACCATTCGCTCGGATGGGCGCTACGAAGACCTGCTTTATGTCGATGGCGGTCCAAGCAGCACCAAGACGGTCGGGCATCTGCGCATGAACGGGCGCGAGGTGTTCCGCCACGCCATCCAGAAAATCTCCGGCGCCATCGAGGAAACCTTGGTGACCACCGGCTACGCGGCCGACGAGATCGACCTGTTCGTCCCCCATCAGGCCAACAAGCGCATTCTCGACGGCATCGCCAAGAAGCTCGGCATCAGCCACGACCGGGTCGTGGTGACGCTGGCGCAGCACGGCAATACGTCGGCCGCCTCCATCCCGCTGGCGCTCAACCATGCGTTCGAAACGCGGCGGCTCGGCGAGGGCAAGCTCGTGCTGATGGAAGCCATGGGCGGCGGCTTCACCTGGGGCGCCGTGCTGGCGCGCTGGTGAGGCGGGGCGCTCAAAGTCGTGGGCTCCGCGGGCATCGGCGCCTACACGGCGTTCGGGTAAGCGGTTCGATACGCTCACACTCCACATTCGTCAGTTATCACTTAAGAAAATTCGCCTCGTCCGGTTGCGAGCGCGATTTGCGCTTGCAGGGACGTGCGAACTTTCCAATGTGCAGCAGGCACTGCTGTGACTGGGCTGGTGCTGAGTACTCCGGTCCGGTTGCGCGTTCCTTTGTCGGGGCCTGGAGCTTGTAACTGCACGGCGAAAGCAGCTGGTGGAGACGTGCGTGGTAATTTTTTCACGCAGATTTTTCTCACTTTGAACTTTCTCTTTTATCTTTCTCACTTGCAGATACGGTAAAGATGACTAATACTCGATGATCATGCGCGGGACGTTTTTTATTCTGCGCCACGTCCGCTGTCCGAAAATTACTAATCCCGCCGTGTCATTCCAAAATGACAATTGGTGTGCGTGCGTTCGCGTCGATTTATTTTTTTTAGGGGCTCCCCATGGCGATTACCAAAACAGGCGACTTGGTCGATTCCATCACCACCAACGGTGATTTCTTGGTCGGCAACACGGGCGTGGGCGGCTTGGCTGTCGACGGTGGTAGCAAGTTTGTAATTTCGACGACGAGCGTGCCGGCGATGCCGGCCGGCCAGGAGCCGTTGCTCGATGTTGGTTCGGCCGCCGGTAGCAGCGGCACCGTGACGTTGACGGGCGCCGGCTCCGAGATCGACGTGGTAAGCACCGGCACGGTGACCAACGGGGCGACCGTGCGGATCGGCTTCACCGGCACCGGAGTGATGAACATCACCGCCGGGCGACGTTGAAAATTCTCGACCCAGTCGGCACTGCCAGCGGCACCGGCACGGATGGCGCCGGGAACGACGGATTGACGATCGGTCGCAACGCGGGCGCCAACGGCACCCTGAACGTCGACGCGAGCACTGTGCAGATCGTCGGCACGGGAACGTACATGAA
>JANYHP010000604.1 GCA_025359005.1 Hyphomicrobiaceae bacterium
GTGCAACATCATGAGGCGTGCCAAGCCTTGGCGACGCAGCTCAGGGCACACAGCAATGTTGCTCAGGTATGCTGTCCCATCATCACGTCGACGCCATGCGCCGGTTGCGGCGATGCAATCGTCGCGAACATGCAAGAAATACTCATTGGCTTGGACTTCCGCCAACGCTGCAGCGTGATCGAGCGGCCGACCGTATAGTCTGCGGTTCATCACGTCGGACTCGAATGCGACGATCGCCTTAACGTCGCTCAAGTTAGCACGTCTCAGCATGGCAAGGCGGCTCCTGATGGCTCGGCTGACAACTGAGTGACGGTCGAGAGACCGTCAAGACCGGACGTTCATCACCCCATGACCGAAGAACCAGACGGCGGCAGCACATGGCCCACTCTAATTTTGTACTTGTCGTCTGCATGTCACAGCAGCGGAAGTCGGCGGTCAAGAGATTGCAGAGCTATCCGACCGACGCTCCAGATCAAAAAGCACCGCTCGACCTGCCGCTTCAGATGCCACCGGCCCTGTCACAACGTCGATCTGACTTACGGTAGTCAGAACGAGGGACAGTGGCGAGCAAACGGCGACGCCGCAGCCGGAACATTATCCCAACGCGCGGTCACGCTCGTCGGGCCACCCGCCAACCGTCCCGCACAAATCCCGCCCACCACACGACACACTCCGCGCAAACACCTTGCCGCCTTCGCCCGTGCCGGACTACCATCAGCGCCAGCGCAGCGCCAAGCACGTGAGGTCATGTCGTGAAAGTAGCGGACATACTGGCCCTGAAACGTCGACCCATCGTCACCGTCGATCCGACCGACACTATCGAGACACTCTCGACACGTCTGCGAGAAAACCGCATCGGCGCCATTGTGGTCAGCAACGACGGCCGCTCCATCGACGGCGTCATCTCGGAACGCGATCTGGCCTACGCCATCTCGAAGCATAAGGCGGGCCTGCACACACTGCCCGTGTCCGAACTGATGACCAAGACGGTGTTCACCTGCAAACCCACTGATGACGTCGCCGTCGTCGGTGCCACCATGATGTCACGCGGCGTCCGCCACCTGCCCGTCGAGGACGACAAGGTGCTGGTCGGCATGGTCTCCATCCGCGACGTGCTGAATTTGCGTGTCGACGAACTACAGCAAAAAGCCGCCCACCTGCACGCTTTCGCCAACGAAATCAGCCGCCCGCCCATGGATCGCGAATGACGGCGCGTAGGGCGCAATAGCCGCTTCAGGCGTATTGCGCCGGGGTGCTCGCGCGCTCCGAAGCGTGTCGCTGGATGCCTCCGGCGCAATATGGCTTCGCCACTTGCGCGCCTCACGCGGCCATCACGCCCTCACCCCGGCAGCGCCAGCGTATCCGTGTGGCCCACTTCCGCGCCGTGCCGCTTCACCGAAAGCCACGCGTCGGTCACGGCCTCCGGCACCAACCCGGTCTCCGCAACCGCCCCCGCAAACCCCGGTACCAAGGCATCCACCAGCACCTGATCCGAACGCGACAGCAACCACGGGCTGTCCGCCTCGCGAACGCTGTAGCCGCAGGCCTTGAAAGCCGCGGCCAACGCCGCCGGCGCCTTCGGCCCAGCCGACAACCCGAACCCTTTGTCGGTCGCCTGATGCGCGTGGAACGCATTCGCCATCGCCGCATCTGCCGTATGCTTCGGCGTCCACGTCTGCACGCCGTTGTACGTCAGCACCGTGTAGAACACCGCCCGCCGCTCAGCGACCGCCTTGGCAAAGCGCCCGATAAACGCCTCCGAGCACAGATCGAACAGCGCCGACGCCGTCACCAGATCCATCTCCCGCCCCAGCGCCGCGTCCAGGCTCGTCACCAGGTTCGCCTCGCGGAACCCGACCACCAGCGTCTTGCCGGATTTTTTCAGCACCAGCCGTTCGCCGTCTGCCGCCACGCTATCGGCCCACGTGGACAAGGTCGCCCGCGCCGCCGCCAGCAGCCGCGGATCGTAGTCGACCAGTGTCCAATGTTGCTCCCGCCCCAGCGCCGCGTACGTCGCGCGGATGTTCGACCCCGTGCCGCAACCCAGATCGATCACTCGCACCAGCGGTTTCGGCTGCAGCACATCCGCCAGCGCCATCGCCAACAGCCCGTCGCGCGATCGGTGGTCCGACGGCTCGCGCAACGCCAACCATTCTGGTGAAAACCCGCTCATGATCTGATCCCTCGACCAATCGCCTTCAAGACCGCCGCAATGCGCTTGGCCGCATCGTCCCACGTCGGCAGCATCAACCCCGCCGACCACGCCGCATCCGCCATCGAGCGCCGCAACTCGGCGTCGTTGAGCACGCGCCCCACCGCCGCAGAAAATGCGGCCGCATCGCCGGGCAGCACCTTCAGCGCCGCCGAGTTCGGCGCCGTTTCCGCCGCAGCCCCACCGGTCGTGCAGACGATCGGCAGGCCCCGCGCCATCGCCTCGCCCAGCACCATGCCATAGCCTTCGAACAGTGACGGCATCACGAAAATGTCGGCCGTCCCGTAGATCTCATCGAGCTCCGCCTCGCTCCGCGACCCCAGCAGCGTGATGCGCTCAGCGAGTCCTGCCTCCACGATCTGCCGTTCGAGCGCTGCCAGCAGCACTTCGTCGCGCGCCGCCCCCACGATCGACAGCCGCCAACGCCAATCCACCAACGGCTCCAGCGCCCGGATGAGCACGTCATAGCCCTTGCGCGGCACGATCGAGCCAACCGCCAGCAGGTGCGGCGTGCCGTCGTGCCCGTTGATCGAGCCCTTGGCGCGCTGAGCCCTGTCCGTGCCCGGCTCCGCCACCAGGATGAGATCGCCGTTGACGCCGAAATCCTCGGCCAGGATGCGCGCCGTCATTGGACTGGTCACGATCACATGCCGCGCCTTCGCCAGCGCATTGCGCTCCGACAGTTTCAGTTGCGCCGCCCGTGCCTCGTCCAACCCTGCTTCCAGCGCCAGCGGATGATGGCACAGCGCCACGATCGGCTGCCGGATACGGCACACTGCTTCATAGCCCATGGCGCCGTACGCGAGCCCATCGATGAACAGCACGCAGTCATCGCCGAGCCCCGCGATGATCGCCTCCGTCTTGGCCAGGTCATCAACACTCGGAAAGGGATATGCGCCCGGCAACGCCACGTGCACAATGTCGATGCCATAGGAGGGCAGCCGCGCTAGCACGCGCCGGTCATAGCCGTAGCCGCCGGTTGGCAGCGACAGGTCGCCGGGGATCAGAAATGCAACGCGCGTTGGTGCCGGAGCGGACATCCGTGTCGCTCCGCTTGTCACCCGCCCACCGGACCTTCAAACCACGCTCGCGCCAGATCGGTCTCGTGCAGGGTCACTTTGATCTTTGCGAGGCCCTTGCCGTCCTCGCCGAGCGCACCGCCCTTTGCCGCTTTGACCATCGCGTCGAAGATATGCCGGCAGAGGAATTCCGTGGTCGTCAGCTTGCCTTTGAATTCGGGCAGCACGTCCAGGTTCTTGTACTTCAGCGCCTTCAGCGTCTCGCCCAGGACGTCGAGCGCCGCCCCGATATCCACCACCACGTTTTGCTTGGTGAGTTGCTCGCGAAAGAACGCCACGTCCACCACGAACGTCGCGCCGTGCATGCCTTGCGCCGGTCCGAAGAACGGGTCGGGCAGCGAATGGCCGATCATGATCCGGTCGCGCACTTCAACGGCAAACATGGGCAAGCTCCAAGAAGACAATCCGGCCGGACGCGAGCCGCGTCGCCAGTGCTTTGATCAAACGGTGTGAGACGCCTGTGACGAGCGCTGTAATCATGGCGACCGTGCGGCCGCAAGTCGAACGAACAGAGTTCGCTGAAGTGGCCCTCCCGGTTCAGCGATAAAACTCAGCGAATTCAAATAAGCGACGCAGGCGTTCGTTGGGCTACCAACGCATGCCTGCTGAGCGCCGTTCTATTTCGGGAACACCGCCAGCACAATCGGCAATCCCCAGGGCCTTTGCCCAAAAAGCTGCCCCAGTGCGCGCAGTTGCCCCGCATCCGTCGACGTCTCTGAATTGCTGCACACGCTGCGACTGTAAGTCCCGATGCGCGCTGCTTGGCATGCCGGCGGCCCGCCATCGAGATTCAACGCCCGCACGAGCCCCAGATCGGCGCCACCGACAAACGTTGCGAAACGATCGAGCGAGAAGCTGCCTGTCACTGTGGTGCCCACAATGATGCGCCCATTCCCATCCTGTCCGATGAAACTGCGGTTGGCGAGCCGCGTCGGGTCCGACCGGTGCGCCCGGCTTTGCCCATCAGCGCCCACCAGCATCGGAAAGCTCACCATCGCCTCCGTCGCGCCGCGGAACGCGTCCTGCCACCGTCGCTTGGCAAGATCGAGCACGCTCGGCCCCGCAGCCGTGACCACGAACGCACCGTGCTTGGTTCCATACGCCTTCGGCCCCATCGGCCGCCCGCGCGATAGGACCGGCGTCGCCGGCTGCCCGTCCGGTGCAAAATAACTGCCGTTGATGACCAGGGCAGCCCCGGTCTCTTTCATCCAGTCGCCAAGGTCCCGCGCAGCATCTGGCGCGGTGTGCACCTCGAACCTGAACTTCGCCGGATCGATCCGCGCCACATGCACCCGGTCCACCTCCGCGCCTTGGGCCAGTACGGCCACCTCCGCCACCTCGAACCCTGGTGCCGGCTGCGCCCACACCACCGGCCCCGCTGCAACGTCCTCCGCACGCACCGGCATCACACCAGCCAGCAGCGCCACACCCAACCACCAAACCCCCACCAGACGACGCATCCCGACCCTCACCCGCACCCCTCACACAACCCCGTGACGCTCGGCCACGCGGCAAGAGTCGACTTATGAAACGATACTTAGTTGTCCGACACTACCTTTGCTGTGCTGAGCTTTTTCTTGAAAAGTTGGACTGCCTCCGCCGCTGTAGCGACGACGCTGTAGGTGATATTCAAATCCTCCCGCAGGAACCCCGTCGCCCGCATATGGCCGAAAAAGGCCTCAAGAAGCGTCCAATATCCCTTTGTATTCAGCAGGATGATTGGCTTTGAGTGCTGGCCCAGTTGCGCCCACGTCAGTTGCTCCAACAGTTCTTCGAGCGTCCCCACGCCGCCCGGCAGCACGATGAAGCCGTCCGCCCGCTCCCACATTTTCATCTTCCGCTCATGCATGTCGGCCGTGATGATCAGCTCGCTGAGCTCGAGCGTCGGCCGTTCCAGCGCGCGCAAAAATTCCGGGATCACACCCGTGACTCTGCCGCGACCCTGCAGACACGCCTCCGCCACGGCGCCCATCAGGCCAACACTGGCCCCGCCATAGACCAGGTCGATCTTGGCTTCCGCCATCAAGCGCCCCAGCGCGCGCGCGTCCGCGACATAGGCATCACTTTTCCCAGGGCTTGCGCCACAGAACACACATGCGGAGAGGTTCTTCATATTCGGTGTCAGCCCTCAACAATGTCGTCCCCAAGGATCGCAGCCCGTCACAGCGGGATTATGTCCGCCGGCAACCACCACGCTGTCGCTCTCAACATAAACTGACATGCCCTGCAGCACGAGACACCGCAACGCTCCACTCAACAGACAAACCTGCTCTAAAAATTGACCCGAACGCTCATCGCCCCCACTCGTCCGCCGCGATGAAACGATAAAAGAGCACCCTCGGCGCCCATGGCAAGGCCGCAACACCGCCCCGCCTTTGCCCCATCTGCCGACATAAGCTACTGCGGATCGATTCGCGTGCGGCCTGCATGGCCGCGCCCTCGCAAACCCTGGCCCGCAATGTCCCTCGGCAACCTCTTTGGCGACCCTGACGAACCGGCGGCCGCGCCGGCAGCCCCCGCACACGCCCCAGACCTTCGCCCCCGCGCGCCCATCTTGCTCCCCGTCGCCCTCGACCAAACCTACGACTACCTGCTGCCCCCCGGCGCATCCGTGCATGCCGGTCAGTTCGTCATGGTCCCCTTCGGCAACCAAAGTCGCATCGGCATCGTCTGGCGCAAACAGATCGGCGAAGCCAAAGCCATCGACCCGAAAAAAATGAAAACCATCGACACCGTGCTCGATGTCCCCGCGCTGCCCACCCTGTCGCTCGAATTCGCCGAGTGGATCGCCCGCTACACGCTCGCGCCCCTTGGCATGGTCGCGCGCATGCTGATGGCCGCCAGCGCCGTCTTCGAGCCGCAAAAGCCCCGCTTCGGCGTTCGCATCGTCGAAGATGGCCACCTGCCCCCGCGCATGACCCCCGCTCGCCTCAAAGCCCTCGAGATCGCCGCCGACGGCCTCATCCGCTCCAAATCATCGCTCGCCGACGCCACCGGCTGCACCTCCGGCGTCATCGACGGCCTCGTTACCGCCGGCGCCCTCGTCGAAGTCGCCATCCCCGAGAAGCGCTTCCGCCCCCTGCACCACGATCACACCGTCGTGCAGTTCCAAGGCGCCCAGGCACAAGCCGTCGAAACGCTTCGCGCCAGTGTCGACGGCGCCAACTTCTCGGCATCCCTCCTCGACGGCGTCACCGGCTCCGGCAAGACCGAAGTCTATTTCGAAGCCGTCGCCCGCACTTTGGCCGCCGGCCACCAGTGCGCAATCCTGCTGCCCGAAATCGCGCTCACCTCGCAATTCATGGATCGCTTCACCCGCCGCTTCGGCGCCCCGCCGGCCGAATGGCACTCAGCGCTTTCGCCTATCGAGCGTGCGCGCGTCTGGCGCGCCGCCGCCTCCGGCGAAGCGCAAGTCATAGTCGGCGCCCGCAGCGCGTTGTTCCTGCCCTATGCCGATCTCGGCCTCATCGTCGTCGACGAAGAGCACGACCAGGGCTTCAAGCAAGATGACCGCGTCCACTACCAGGCGCGCGACATGGCCGTCGTGCGCGCCTCACTCGGCAAAATCCCGATCGTACTCGCCTCCGCGACGCCGTCCATCGAGAGCCACGTCAACGCCCGCACCGGTCGTTATCGCCACATCGTCCTGCCCAGCCGCTTCTCCGGCACGGAACTGCCCGCCATCACCGCCATCGACCTGCGCGCCCAGCAGCCCGACAAAGGCCGCTGGCTCGCCCCCCAACTCGTCGAAGCCATCGCCGAGACCTTGCAGAAAGGCCAGCAAACACTGCTCTTTCTCAACCGTCGCGGCTACGCACCGCTGACGCTATGCCGCAAATGCGGCCACAAGTTCGATTGCCCCCAGTGCACCGCCTGGCTCGTCGAGCACCGCTTCCGCAACCGGCTCAACTGCCACCACTGCGGTTTTTCGATGCCGATCCCCGAGCGCTGCCCCCACTGCCAGGCCGAAAAATCCATGACCGCCTGCGGCCCCGGCGTCGAGCGCATCGCCGAGGAAGTCGCCGAACGCTTCCCCGACGCCACGCGCGCCCTCATGTCATCCGACTTGATCCCCGGATTGGTCGAGATGAGAGAAATGATCCACCAGATCGAGCGCGGCGAAATCCAGATCATTATCGGCACGCAGATCGTCGCCAAGGGCCACCACTTCCCCGATCTCTCCACCGTCGGCATTGTCGACGGCGATCTCGGCCTCGCCCAGGGTGCCGACCCGCGCTCGGGCGAACGCACGTTCCAGCTTCTGCATCAGGTCACCGGCCGCGCCGGGCGCTCGTTCGCCAACGGCCGCGGCTTTATCCAGACCTACAATCCCGAGCACCCGGTGATGGACGCCATCATCAAGGGCGACCGCGAGATGTTCCTCGAACGCGAGATCCACATCCGCCAGGCCGGCCTGCTGCCCCCCTACGGCCGCCTCGTCGCCATCGTTGTCACCTCGCGCGACAAGGAAACCGCCGAACTGATCGCCCGCGACATCGCCAACCGCGCGCCCGCCGCTGAACGCATCTCGGTACTCGGCCCCGCCGAAGCCCCCATCGCTGTCGTCCGCGGCCGATATAGATGGCGACCGCTGCTGTCGCACTAGCACACGGCAGTGCACTC
>JANYHP010000625.1 GCA_025359005.1 Hyphomicrobiaceae bacterium
CAATTTCCACGGTATCCGACAAGTAGGGGAAGAAGACCTGCAGGAAGTCGTCTTCGGTCACGCCGTGGGCGCCGTCGAGGCGCAGCAGCCCAAGGCCGCCGCTCCGGCAGCTGCGGCCGCCAAGGGCGCTGCCGCCCCTGAAGGCCCCCCCGCACCGGCGTGGGTCAAGCTCTGCGAGAAGGGCACTTTCACCAACAAGGACAAGGACGGCAAAGAGGTCAAGGAAGAGCACAGCATCTGCCTGACCCATCATGAGCGCATCGACGCCCAGTCGGGCATTGTTCTGGTCTCCGCCGCCATCCGTCAGGTCGACGAGGGCAAGAACCCGCTGCTCATGGTGATGCTGCCGCTCGGCATGGCGATCGCACCGGGCATGCAGGTCGGCGTCTACTCCAAGGAACTGTGGGAGAAGATCCAGAAGAACGAAAAGGTCGACGACAGCAAGCTGACGCCGATCAAGGTGCCGTACATGCTGTGCCACTCGGCCGGCTGCACGGGTGAAATCGACGCGACCGCTGAGATGATCAACGACTTCAAGAGCAATGGCGGCATCATCGTTTACGCGGTCAGCGGTACCGGCGCGCCCGTTGCCTTCCCGATCCCGCTGGTCGGCTTCGACACCGCCATCGCCGGCGCGCCCGCCAATAACGAAGATTACGCCAAGCAGCGCCGCGCGCTGATGCAGCAGATCGCCGAAAACCAGCAGAAGGCGATCGACGAATATCGCAAGCAGACCGAGCAATTGCAGAAGTCGCAGGGCCAGACCCGCCCTGCCGCACCGGCCGCAGCGGCCCCGGCAGCAGCGCCGCCCAAGAAGTAAAACAACAGTCGTTTCTAACCCTGTGACGTTGGAGACCGGCCCGGCAATGGGTCGGTCTTTTTTGCCTATCCCCTCGGTTCCGGTTCTCCCAAAAAACGCTGCCCTGTAGGGCGCAAGTGCCCCCTTCGGGCGTATTGCGCCGCCGGAAGCGAGGATCGCGCTAGAACCTGTGGGAACGTCTTCGCCTGTTGTGGCGGGTTACGCTGCACTAACCCGCCCTCCAGACCTTCATTTTTGCGCCGGACGAAAGGGGATAGGCACTGCGGAGTGCCCATTTTGTGCGCCAGGCCCTATCGCGCAGCGCTTTTGCAGTGGCCGCCGGGCGCGCCCGGCGCGGCGCCAAGGCCGCGCGTCACACATCAGCGGGGCCGGCCGCCACTTCACGAACGCCGACGCCCGTGTGAAGCTGCCGATCCGCGTCCCTCCACTCCACACGATCCGGGGTGCGAGCGTGGCGCGAACAACGACGGAGGCCAGCCATGACTTCGGATAGGATGACTTCGGATAGCATGACTTCTTCGGGTACCATGTCTTGGGACGACGATCTGCCGCGGCCGAAAGCGCTCATCACCGTTGGCGACAAGCTGGACGACCACTCTCTCGCCGACCTGGGCGACCGCATCGCAGCGCTCGAAGCCGAAATCGTCCGCGTAAAGGCGGCACGCACGCAAAAGCAGGCGCTCGTCACGGCTGCGGCGGCCCTGTTTGGCGAGTGACTAGTGTTCCGGCGCTGACAATTGCTCACCAACATGCCGCGAAGGGAAGCAAATGTCAGCGCCGGATCACTAGCACTGGCACCGTGTGTGCCGCAACAAGCACGACGTGAGCCGACGGGTGGCAGCCAGCTTACGGCACGCGAGGGCCGTTGGGGGCTTTCAAGCGGCGCACGCACGCCGCCTCCGCTCGCAGGCAGGCCCGGTCGAGGCGCGCTATCATGGACGCTTGCCAATCGCCTGTGCACGGAGAGCCGCAACCGGCAAACGGCGCTTGCGCAGGGCGATGGGGGAGGCTATGAGCAACCCCGTGCTTGACGCGATCCGTTGGATCACTGACAGCCCGTCTCGGAAATGGTTGTTCGACAGTCCTGTCCGGCACTCTTTTCGCAGACGCCGACCACCGCCCGCGCATCGGTTCCATCAGGTCTCCGCGGGCCGGCCCGATATGGTATGCCGCAATAGCTCAGATGGTAGAGCACGTCATTCGTAATGATGGGGTCGGGGGTTCGATTCCCTCTTGCGGCACCACTCAAAAAACCAATGAAATCAATCGCCTATCGACTTTCCAACCGAGTAATCACAGCGCATAAACTATTGCTGGGGACACACGGGGACACGGGAAGCTCACGGTAGGCCCGGCTTTCCGGGCTTCTGGCCCCGCTCTGGCTCACTGGCGTTATCGGCTCGGCTGTGTCCCCGTTGAGCGTTCGGGCTGGTCAAGGCTGCTGGTCGCGTTGCCCCGTGTCGGCGCTCATGATCAAGCTCGGCGATGGCCGGGGACACAACGGGGACGCAGATCAACGTTGCTGTAACATCCACCAACCCAGCCAGCCTTGGCGTGCCGCCCAACCCATACAACACGTCTAGTTGGCTCCAGAACGTTCACCGGCGAGCAGTTCTATTCCAGGTCACTTGGTGAAAAAGGATCTGCTACCCCATCAGGCGAGCTTCTGCGTGGCTTTTTCCACGG
>JANYHP010000067.1 GCA_025359005.1 Hyphomicrobiaceae bacterium
CGCCTGCGCGTCGCCGCCCGCCGCACGCTCGAAGATACCCTGATCACAACCGGCATTCCCCACCGTGGCCGCCCCAACCACGACCGCTTCCTCACCGAGATTGAGCACACCATGAAGTCCGTCGCCGGCCTCCGCCGGACGGGCTCGGCCTGCCTCGATCTGGCCTGGGTGGCCGCCGGCCGCTTCGACGGCTATTGGGAACGCGGGCTCGGTGCCTGGGATATCGCGGCTGGGTCCATCATCGTGCGGGAGGCCGGCGGCATCGTCTCCGATCTCGACGGCGGTCAGGACATGCTGACCAAGGGCGCCGTGTGCGCTGGCAATCAATCCATCCAGCGCGCCCTGCTCGACACCGTCCGCGAAGCGCATCAAGGTTGAGCCGAATGGTCCGGCGCGGGCATACGTTTCCTACTGTTCGTCATCCCGGCTGGTGCCGGCCTTCGCCGGGAAGACGCGTGAGTTGGGTGCCATTTGAATGAGGCGTAACACGTGCCGGTTCGACCACCGATGCCGACACCAGCCAAGCACCCATAACCGCCGGAGGCCCCATGACCTCGACCAAGCCGCGCCGCAGCCGCACCGCTCCGCCTGAAGCCGGCGCCACAACATCGGGCGCATCCGGCACCGCAATGACTGGCGGCATGGCCATCGTCGAGCAGTTGTTCGCCAACGGCGTCGACCGCGTCTTCGGCCTGCCGGGCGCGCAGATGTATCCGCTGTTCGACGCCTTGCAGCAACGCGCCGACACGATCCGCACCTACGGCGCCCGCCACGAACAAACCTGCGCCTATATGGCCTTCGGCGCCGCACGATCCACCGGCAAGCCCGGCGTCTTCGCCGTCGTCCCCGGCCCCGGCGTCCTCAACACCACGGCCGCGCTCTGCACCGCCATGGGCTCCAGCACGCCCGTCCTCTGTCTCACCGGCCAAGTCCCCAGCGCCTATCTCGGGCGCGGCCGCGGCCACCTCCACGAACTCAGCGATCAGCTCGGCACGCTGCGCACCCTCGTCAAATGGGCTGCCCGCATCGAGCGCCCGGCCGACGCGCCGGCCCTCGTCAACGAAGCCTTCCGCCAGATGTTGTCCGGCCGGCCCGGCCCCGTAGCCCTCGAAATGTGCTGGGACACGATGGCCTCCAGCGGCCACGTCACGTCCCTGCCAGCGGCTGAAATCCCACGCGCGCTGCCGCCGTCTCCAACCGAAATCGACGCCTCAGCGAAGCTGCTCGCCACCGCCAAGCACCCGATGATCTTTGTCGGCAGCGGCGCCCAGCACGCCTGTGCCGAAGTGCTCGCCCTCGCCGAACTGCTCGATGCACCGGTGACGGCCTTCCGCGGCGGCCGCGGCGTCGTCGCCGAGGATCATCCGCTCGGCGTTTCCAACTGGGCAGCCCACGCTTTGTGGACTGAGACCGATGTCGCCATCGGCATCGGCACGCGGCTGGAACTGCCTTATATGCGCTGGTCCGGCATGATGACGTTGCTCGATCGCCCGCAAGCGCCGCCCCATCTCGTCCGCATCGATATCGATCCAGCCGAGATGCGCCACCTCGTCCCCCACGCGGCAATCGTCGCCGACGCCGCTGACGGCGCCCGCGCGCTGGCCGAAGCCATCAAGCAACTCGGGCGCAAACCGTCGGCCTCAGCGACCAAGGCAGCCCACCAGCGCATCGCCACAGCCAAGCGCGCCGCCCGCAGCGAGATCGAAGTCGTCCAGCCCCAGCTCACCTATCTCGACGTCATCCGTGACGTGCTACCGCGCCACGGCATCCTGACCACCGAACTCTCGCAAATGGGCTTCACGTCGTTCTTCGGCTACCCCGTGCATGTGCCGCGCACCTACATCACCGAGGGCTTCCAGGGCACGCTCGGCTTTGGTTTCCCGAGCGCGCTTGGCGTCAAGGCGACCCATCCCGATACGCCCGTCGTCTGCATCACCGGCGATGGTGGCTTCATGTTTGCAGCGCAAGAGCTGGCAACCGCCAAGCAAGAGGGCATCGCGCTCGTCACGCTGGTCTTCAACAATTCCGCCTTCGGCAACGTGCTGCGCGACCAGCGCCAGGGCTTCGGCAATCGCGTCATCGGCGCGGTGCTGGAAAACCCGGATTTTGTGGCCTTTGCCGCGTCCTTCGGCATCGACGCGCACCGCGTCACAAGCCCCGAAGCCCTCCGCCCCGTGCTCACCGCAGCGCTCGCGGCCAACAAGCCGGTGCTCATCGAAATCCAGGTGCCGCAGGGCTCGGAAGCCAGCCCCTGGCCCTTCATCCACCCCAAGCGCTGACCGTCAGCCGGAGACCACCGATGAAACTTGCAAGCTGGCGCGCAGGTGACCGCTCGACCTTCGGCATCGTCGGCGACGATGGCGCGCTGTTCGATGTGGCGCGCCGCACCGGCACCCGCGTCGGCGACCTGCGCTCCTGCCTGCTCCCTGAAGCGCAGGCCGATCTTGAACGCATCGCGTCCGGCCCGTCCGATGGCCATCTGGTCGACGTCACCTTGCTGCCGCCCATCGCCACCGGCGCCAAGATCCTCTGCGTCGGCGTCAACTATCCCGAGCGCAACGCCGAATACAAAGACGGCTCGGATCTGCCGAAATATCCA
This sequence comes from Hyphomicrobiaceae bacterium, assembly GCA_025359005.1. GTDB lineage: Bacteria > Pseudomonadota > Alphaproteobacteria > Rhizobiales > Hyphomicrobiaceae > JABFRJ01. The sequence goes on from JANYHP010000067.1 coordinate 2,600, forward strand.
AGCCTTTTTGTGCGTTTTCCGTCGTCGTTCGTCGGCCACGGCGCAGCCCTCGTGCGCCCACCGGAATCAACACATCTCGATTACGAAGGCGAGATCGTCCTCGTCGTCGGCAAGCGCGGCCGCCGCATCTCCGAAACGGATGCACCGAGCCACATCTTCGGCCTCACGCTGATGAACGAAGGCTCCATCCGCGATTGGATCCGCCACGGCAAGTTCAACGTCACGCAGGGCAAGAACTTCGAGCGCTCCGGCGCCATCGGCCCGTGGATTGTGCCCGTGACGCCCGCAACGCCCCTAGCCGCTCTGGACCTCACCACCCACGTCAACGGCGAAGAACGCCAGCGCGGTAACACGGCCACGCTGATGTTCCCCTTTGCGCGCATTATCTCATACGTGTCGACCTTCACCACGCTCGAGCCCGGCGACCTGATCGCCACCGGCACGCCTCCCGGCGCCGGCGGTCGCTTCGATCCGCCCAAATGGCTCGTCCCCGGCGACGTCGTCGAAGTCGCCTGCCCCGCCATCGGCACCCTCCGCAACGGCGTCATCGACGAACCGTTATGAGCCCGGTGCCGCGATCGCCGTAACGCACATCGTCACGGCGCCAGACACTGCTTGAACGCTTTCGCCATGGCCCGCAGCAGCGCGTCGTAGTGCTCCGGCCCGGGCGGCAGCAACGCGCCTTCCGGATCGAGCACCGCCGTGCGTGCCTTCGAACCCTCGGTCACCGTCGCCACGACTTTGCCCTCGAAATTCGGCTCAGAGAACACGCAGGCAACGCCCGACCGCGCCACCTTCGCCCGCAATGCCGACAACCGCTTGCCGCTCGCCGGAATATCTGGATCGGTGGTGATCGCACCGGCCGCCGCGAGCCCGAAACGGCGCTCAAAATACTGCGTCGCATCGTGGAACAGAATGAACGAGCGCCCGGCAACCGGCGCCAGCTCCGCCGCGAGGCTTTGCGTCAGCGCCGCGAGGCGCACCTTGGCGGCATCGGCGTTGGCCCGATAGGCAGCCGCATGGTGCGGCGCGTCGACCGCCAGGGCTTCGGCAATTGCATCGAGCATGAAGGCGGCGTTCACCGGATCGAGCCAGACGTGCCCATCGGCGCCGCCATGCGCTACATGGTCTTGGCTGGTCTCATGCGCGCCATGCACATGCTCTTCGAAGGCACCGCCCTCCCGCCGTGGCAGCGCCGCGATCCCACGCGCCGAAAACAACGTGACCAACCGCGCGCCCTTCGGCAGCTGCGCCGCGATCTTGGCCGTGAACGGTTCGGTCGCCTCGGAAATGCGGAACACCAGACTGGCATGCGCGATCTTGCGGGCATCCGACGGCTTCAACGCAAACGTATGCGGCGACGCCGTGCCGCCCACCAGCAAGTCGGGCTCGCCGACGCCGGCCATGACCTGGGCCACGAGCGCATGCAGCGGCTTGATGGTGGCGACGACGACAGGCTCCGCGGCTCGCGCGGCACTGTATGGCGCCAGTACCGCCAAAACCGCCGCGAGCGCGAGTGAGAGCCGCCGGAGCGGGGCGGCAGAGTTGATCGACGTCAGCATGGGCGGTTTTCCCTGGTTCGACCGCCTTTTACCCCTATCGCCCACGGCGCCACCAGCGACATTGCGCCCCGCGGCACGGCGGGCACCGTCCTTGCGTCGCCACACTCCGGCGCTTATTGAGCCTGCAAGCAGGCCACCTGGCCGAGGAGACACCCATGGGCCTGATCGCCAGACTGCTCTCAGCCAGCCTCGTCGTACTGCTCATCAGCGCCGGCATCGGCCCGGCCGCGGCCCATCCGCACGTGACCGTCGTGGCGCATGCCACGCTCAACGTCGAAAATGGCGCCATCACCAGCATCACCCACGTCTGGACCTTCGACGAGTTCTATTCGGCCAGCGCCGTCGATGGCCTGCCCAAGAACGCCGCCGGCGGCTACGGCCGCCAGGAATTGGCCGAGTTGGCCAAGGTCAACATCGACGGGCTGAAGGAGTTCGGCTACTTCACGTTTGTCACCCTGGGCGGCGCCGAGCAGAAAATCGGCGATCCCAAGGCGGGTGAATACTGGCTCGATCATGCCAACGACGTGCTGTCGCTCCACTTCACCGTGCCACTCGCAAGCCCCGTGCTGGTCGACGCCAAGGGCTTCCTCGTCACCGTGACGGACCCCAGCTATTTCATCGCCTTCGATATGGCCGAGAAAGACCCCGTAGCCCTAAGTGCCGGCGCGCCCGCGCAGTGCAAGGCCCTGCTGACGACACCACAAGCCAGCGACGACCAGAAAAAGCTGAACGGCGTCTTCGCCGAACAGCTCGGCGGCGCGGCCCTCGGCTTCGGCGTCACCAAATCCATCACCATCCAGTGCGGCCCCTGACGGCAGGTACGGGATCCAGAACTGGCCAGAAATGGGACGACCGTTTACGCTTAATTCAGAGGCGGCGCGCGGCAGCCGGCCAGCCATGCGACGCTGATTGCGCGTACCGGTCCAACTGCGGCGCGTGTCTGTATCCTGTTGCGTCCTGGGCAAAGTATCCGTCATGCGTTCGTTTTTCAGCTGTTCGCACGTTTCGAGAACCGGCCTCGCCTGTATTCTAGCCCTGCTGGCCGCTGGCAGCCTGGCCACCGCGCCTGGCCGCGCCGCGCGCGACCTCACGCCCGAGCCCGCCCAAACCGGCGCCCGCCTCGAAATCCTGGTGTTTGAAACCGACGCCTGCACCTATTGCG
>JANYHP010000657.1 GCA_025359005.1 Hyphomicrobiaceae bacterium
GTGATCAGCGAAGCCAAGCACGGCGATCATACGCCGGTGGTGGCGCTGCATCTGCGCTATGGCATGATCATGTTCATCGCCTCCGAGGTGATGTTCTTCGTCGCCTGGTTCTGGGCCTATTTCGACGCCTCGCTGTTTCCGGCGCCGGTCTATCCGGTCAACGCCGAGACCACGAGTTCGGTGATGGGCATGGTGGAGCGCGCGGCAGCCACCGGCGGCGTCTGGCCACCGAAGCCGACGGCCAATCACACCTTCACCAACACCTTCGATCCGTGGGGCTTGCCGCTGGTCAACACACTGATCCTGCTGCTGTCGGGCACTACGGTGACCATGGCGCATCATGCGCTGCTTCAGGGCAACAACAAGCTCGTCGTACGCGGCCTGGCGATCACGGTCGTGCTTGGCGTCCTGTTCACGGCGCTGCAGGCCTACGAATACGGCCACGCCGGCTTCACCTATGCCGGCCACATCTACGGCTCGACGTTCTTCATGGCGACGGGCTTTCACGGCGCCCATGTGGTCATCGGGACCATTTTCCTTGCCGTCTGCCTGGTGCGGGCCATGCGCGGCAGCTTCACGCCGCAGCAGCATTTCGGCTTCGAAGCGGCCGCCTGGTACTGGCACTTCGTCGACGTGGTGTGGCTGTTCCTGTTCGCCTGCATTTACGTGATCGGCGCCGGCGCCAACCCTGGCGGCGGGCACTGATTGACGGCGCCCGATGCGAGATTGACCCAGCCTGATAACCAGTACGATCCTACGGCCCGAGGCTTTCCCCCTCGGGCCGTACTCGTATAAGCCGATGTCGCGTCACAGAACTTGGTGTCGCGTCACTGATTTTGGACAAAACCACATCCCGAGAGGCCGCTATCGTGCGAACTGTCAGACGATCGGTCGCGAGGCGAGCAGTCCTGGCTGCGGTTGCGGCGGCGCTCTTGATGGCGCTGGCCCCGCCCGAGGCAGCCGTTGCGGCTGGCGCCGAGCACAAACTGGCGCTGCAAGTGAGCGATAACGATATCGATAAGATGAACGCGGCGCTCAACGTGGCGGCCAATGTCTCGCGGCTCTACGCCGAACGTGGCGACACGGTGCAGATCGAGATTGTCGCCTTCAACGCTGGCTTGCACATGCTTCGCTCGGATACGTCGCCGGTGAAGGACCGCCTGAAGTCGTTCGCGGGCAGTATGCCGAACGTGGCTTTCCGCGCATGCGGGAATACACTCGAGGCGATGACGAAGCGCGAGGCCAAGCCTATCAGCATCGTCGAGACCGCCACGATCGTGCCCGCCGGCGTCGTGACGCTGATGGAGTTGTCGGAAAAAGGCTGGACCATCGTCCGTCCGTAAGATCGAACATTCACAGAAAATTAGCGCGGGCACGCTGTCGCGGCCCGCGCTTCTTTACATTGTTGAATGCGTGGTGCGCTGTGACGCGCCGTTACTTCTTCGCTGGCGGCGCCTTTGATTGGGCAGGCGCGGCGGCGGGCGTTACGCCTGCTGGTGCTGCTGCGGCGGCGGCCTTCTCGGCTTCGACTGCCTTTTTGATTTCCGGATCGATGTATTCGATCTTGGCTGCCGTGCGCAGTTCACCGCCGACCGTCTGCGCCTTCTTTTGCAGCAACGAATTGATGATCCGTTCCTTCAGGCCATCGAACGGCGGGGGCTGCCGCATGCGCTTGTCCTCGACCTGGATGACATGCCAGCCGAAGTTGGATTTGACCGGCGCCGAGGTTTTGCCCTTTTCGAGCGCAAAGGCGGCCGCCTCGAACTCTGGCACCATCTGGCCTTTGGCGAAAAAGCCGAGATCGCCGCCGTTTTCCTTGGAGCCCGGGTCCTTCGAGAATTCCTTGGCAAGCGCTGCGAAATCCCCGCCCTTGCCGAGCTTGTCCGCAAGCTCCTTGGCCTTGGCTTCATCCTCGACCAGGATGTGACGTGCCTTGACTTCCTCTTCCGGCTTCATCGCCTTGACTTGTTCGTCGTAGAAGGCTTTGGCATCGGCCTCAGAGACCGAGGCGCGGATGGTCTTTTCGAAATACAGATCGCGCAGTGCACGGCGCCGCCAGTACTGCATGCGCTGTTCATATTCGGCGCCCGTGGACAGCTTGGCGCCATCCGCTGCGTCGGCAAAAATCTGATTCTCGATGACGTATTCCAGCAGGATACGGCGGCGCGAGGCTTCCGGCAATTGCGCAAGTTCGGGCCCGAGTTCGGTTTCGGCGAGCTTGAGATCGGCGGCGGCAACAGGCTTGCCGTTGACGGTGGCCAGTGCGGTGTCCTGCGCCAGCGCGACCGTGGCGCCACCGACCAGAGCGGATAGCACGAACGTCGTTGTCAACGACCACCGGCGAGCGAAATGGCGGGGGGCGGGCGTGCGTAAATGCGTGCTCATGTCACCTCGAAGGGGTTTGTCCGTGACGCGCCACAACAGCCGCAAGCGGGCGCCTGCGGGGCCGGCGCAGTTCGCACGGAGGGTTAACGGCTCCGCGCACAGCTGCCAAGTTAACTTTCCGTCACACCGGAAAAATGGAAAAAATGCCGGTGGATCAGCGCGTCTTGATGCTGCGCGCTTTGCGCGGAGACGCATTGGCCACGTCTGCGGCAGTTGGCAACGCCAGCCGCATGCCAGGGATCAGCGCCACACGCGCCTCCGGCTGCTCGCTGGCATTGAAGGGAGCGTCAGCGGTGGCGCGCCTAATGTCGAGCACGTGCAACACGGATGACTTGAGCGGTCGCGACCAACCCTGGCCTGCCTCGTTGAAGCGCAAGCCGCGAGCGGTGTAGTGCACGACAAATCCTGCTCCCGACGGCGCCAGCTCCGTCGTGCATGTCAGCGCGGCGACGGACGCGAGACCAGCAATGGCCTTGGGCGGCGTGTCCGGCGCACCCATCTCACGGGCGCGGGGCAGCGACCCGATGCCGAGCGGCGCCGGCGGTGGCGGCGGGATAACATAGGCCGTTGTCCAGCGCGCGGCGACCTTGGCCCAGCGCGCAGTGCGCCACGCCTCGGCGGCCGCAATCGCTGCCGCATGCTGCGGATCGGAGACGCTGGCACAGGCCGCGGGCGCGGCCTCGACTGACGGAGCGCCGAGCAGCAACCAGAGCGCGGCACAGCGCGCTATGAGATTGTTTGTGCGAAGCAAAGTAAGCATTGCATCTCATTGGTGCGATGGGACGTGCCGGCATGCGGCAGGAGCCACGACCGCGCATACTCGTCCATAGTCGTGTCCCCGTCTGGTTAACACAGGCGGTTCCAGCCGCCGCGCCAATCCGTGCCTTTCTACCCTGGAGGAAAGCTGCTAGATGAAGCGCGACTTGGCGGGCCCCGCCGGATGGTCCGACACTCGGACACTCCAGCCAGGGCGTAACCGCCGCAGATTTTCCCTACCGAAACGGGACCTCCGGGGCATGCCCAAAGACACCACCAAAGAGACCAAGGACAAGGCAAGCACAGAAAGTGTGCTGATCCGTGAACTGGCAGACCTGCTCAACGATACCGGCCTCAGCGAGATCGAGATCGAGCGGGAAGGCCTGCGCGTGCGCGTGGCGCGCCAGTTGACGCTGGCTGCCGCACTCCCGGCCCAGAGCGGCCACCACGGCGGACCCAGCCACGCGGCGGCGCCGCCGACTGCCGCGCCCGCGCGTGCAGCCGACGCGGCAAGCCATCCCGGCGTGGTCAAATCCCCGATGGTCGGCACCGCCTATCGGGCGGCCGAGCCAGGGGCTGCGGCGTTCGTCGATGTCGGCACCCGCGTCGCACAAGGCCAGACGCTGCTGATCATCGAAGCGATGAAGACGATGAACCATATCCCCGCGCCGCGCTCCGGGGTCGTGACGAGTGTCTTCATCGACAATGGCCAGCCGGTCGAGTTCGGCGAGCCGCTGGTTGTGATTGAGTAAAAGCGAATAGGGAGTAGCGAATAGGGGAGCAATGCAGGTCCGGATAGCCATGGCGCTACCCGCTCCTCGCTATCCGCTATTCGCTTCACACGCACATGTTCGACAAGATCCTGATCGCCAACCGGGGTGAAATCGCCCTTCGCGTGCTGCGCGCCTGCAAGGAACTGGGCATCGCCACCGTGGCCGTCCACTCCACCGCCGATGCCGATGCGATGCACGTGCGTCTGGCGGACGAGAGTGTTTGCATCGGGCCGCCCGCGGCTGCGGAGAGTTATCTCAACATCCCGCGTCTGCTCGCCGCCTGCGAGATCACCGGTGCCGATGCGATCCATCCGG